>JAHDIM010000005.1:6328-54535 GCA_020630805.1 Anaerolineales bacterium | reverse complement strand
ACAGCGGATGAATATGGCCTTCAAATGTTAGATATGTTCCGGCATGAGGGCATTGAGATTGATACCATTGACGGAGCCGTGATGGCGTCAGTCGTGCCGCCATTGACCAGCACGTTTGTAAAAGCCTGTAAACGTTATCTTAAGCAAGATTTGCTTGTCGTCGATGCAGGCGTCAAGACTGGCGTGCGCATTCGCTATGAAGATCCGCGCCAAGTTGGTGCGGACCGCGTCGTCGATGCGGCGGCTGTCATCAAATATTATGGTGGCCCAGCTTGTGTCGTGGATTTTGGCACGGCGACTACTTTTGACGCAATTGACTACAAAGGTGACTATCTAGGTGGTGCCATTGCGCCGGGGATTGAAATCGCAGCGGACGCGCTCTATCAACGGGCTGCCAAACTGCCGAGGGTTGATCTGGTACGGCCAAATTCTGCCATTGGACGCAATACGCCAAATGCCATGCAGTCCGGCCTCTTATTTGGTTATGTCGGCTTGGTCGAGGGGATGGTCAAACGCTTCCGTGCTGAACTAGGTGACGATATGAAAGTCATTGCTACCGGCGGACTTGCTAACGTCATCGCCAAAGAAACCGACATTATCGATGTGATTTCGCCATGGTTGACCTTAGACGGCCTGCGCATTATCTGGGACATGAATCGCGGGTAAATTCGGCTGGATGTTGGCGGAGACCGAGTCGGCCCAGCGGACACGCCTCTACGCGCTGAAACCGCGTTAACCATTCAACAATTCGTCAATTCACCAATTAAGCAATTATCCATGTTGCCGGTTCTAAATCTCTTCGGCCTCGCGCTGCCTCTGCCGCCGCTGACCATCATTGGTGCAGTTTGGTTGGCGCTGGATGTCTATTCACGCGAAGCTGAACGAGCCTATGGACAGGAAAAAGGCGCATCGACTTGGAATAGTGCTTTTTATGGACTAATCGGCGCGCTCATTGGGGCGCGCTTGTTGTTTGTGGTGCGGAATTTTCCAGCCTATCAAAATGCCCCGCTAGATGTCTTTGCACGAAGCGTCGATAGCCTTGACTGGATCGGGGGCTTGCTTGGCTTTTTGCTGGTAATGGGTGTTTTGCTCTGGCGACAGGATATGCTCAATCGGCAGACGCTTGATATCTTTGCCCCAGCGCTCGCCTTATTTGTGGCTGGCATTGCGCTTGCTAATTTTTTCAGTGGCAATGCCTATGGCACGGAAACGACATTACCTTGGGCAATTGATCTGTGGGGCGCTGAACGACATCCGGCGCAAATGTATGAAGTGTTCGCTATTCTAGGATTGTTTGCCTATCTATGGCAGACGAGACTGCGAGACCGTGAACCCGGTCAACTCTTTTTTATGGCAGTTGCGGGCTATGCAAGTATTCGACTGATTTTGGAAGCCTTTCGCGCAGACAGTTGGGTCATGCTCGGTGGCTTGCGTGGTGCGCAGGTCGTGAGTTTGTTGGCGATTTTGGTCGTCCTCTTGCTATGGCAGTCGCGGGACTGGCGAGTAGCTGATGCGTAAGGTGTAATACGTAAGGGGGATCTTGAATTCACTCGTTACTTTTTACTCATTACTCATTACTTTTCAATCAACCCCAACACCTTCGCCTCTAACAACGCCTGATCCATTCCACCAAACACCATATCCGTAATGACGCCATCTGAATCGATGAAATATGTGGTTGGGAAGGCGCTGACACGATAGGTTGCTGTCACTGCATTGGTTGTATCAATCGGTAGTGGATAGGTGACGCCCACTTCTTCTGCAAACGCCAACATTCGATCGACTTGATCTTGTGTATTCACGCCGATGAACATAATCTCACCAGCATGTGATTCGGCAATGCGTTGAAACGCAGGCATTTCGGCCCGACAAGGGCCACACCAGGAGGCCCAAAAATTGAGCACAATCGGTGTGCCGCGAAAGTCTTTGAGTGAGATCGGGATGCCGTCGGCTGTCTCAAGCGTGAACTCGGGCGCTGGATGTCCCGCCTGCGCCGCTGGTGGTCGGCCAGTTGGATTGACTTCATCTGCCGGAACGCGCGAAACATAAATCCACGCGCTACCCAGCACGGCCACTAGCAAAATCCGCCACAAAGGAATAGTCATAAATCGTTAGACGCTAAAGGTGTAATGCCAAAAGAGCGGTGTCGTTTGGGTCTTGCGAAGCCGCTTCGCATTGGCTGCGATAGCTGCATCCCAAAACCTCACGGCGGCAGTGTTGCTAGTCAAGGCTTGTAGTTCCCAGTCTGGTCCATATTGGGTGCAGATCGTTTTGAATGCTGCTTTGCCGTATCCGGTTTTTCGGTGGCTTGGTTTGATATAAAACTCAGCCACTTGCCACACGCGTGAATCGTACCCGTCATTGGCGCGAATAAGCGTAAATCCAATCACATTTGACGCTGCTTGAATAAAAAAGGGATGGCGCTCTTCGCCCTCAAAGGCAGTATTCGCGCGACTTTCGGGCCAGTAGGCATCGAAATAAGGATAGTCGGTAGCGGTCTGAATTAGTGGGTAATCAGGATCGTATGTGCTGAGTTCAGATAAATACGTCACCAGTAGTTCGCCCAGTTGCGTGCGTTCGTGAAAGGTTACAGGCTGAAGTGTGACCATTAGCGCCGCAATTTCTCGCGTTGGGCTTCTTTTTGTTCAAGTAGCTTGGCAACGCGTTGCTCAAACACGCGCGCTTCGAGTGTTAGCAGTAAGCGCCAAACTGACACCACGAACAATGCCATTGCTGCTGGACCTAAGCACACCATCCCCAGTTGGAATTGATAGTTCAGTAATATGCCGCCCAGTGCAGTGCCACCAAGCGCAATCCAACTTAGGTTGCGCATGCCTTCGCGCATGGGTAGCGTGCCCGCAATGCGTTCATCGAGCTGATCAATTTGGCGATCAATTTCAAGTGGATCTTGGTCAGAAGAAGTCATAAGGCTGAGTTTAATTCTAGCAAGGTGTCTGACCCTGACAAGTTACATATGTTACGCATTGGAGTCGACTGCTAGAATGCAAACATGACACACGATACACCTCCTGAACCTAAAGATGGCGAACTAGTCAATGTCCGTCCAGACAAGAGCGTCATGACCGTGCAACGCTTACCTTATTTCAATGGGATCTCCACAAAAACAGTTGGCACCCAAGGTCTGGCAATGCACCTCGTTGTGATCCCGCCAGGCGCTGCAGCTGCGTCTCACTATCATCACGACTTTGAGACAGCGATCTATGTATTGGAAGGCCGCGTTGAAACGCGCTATGGCTTGAATTTGGAGAAGACGCTTGTTAGCGAACCGGGCGATTTTATTTTCGTGCCACCGTTTGTGCCGCACCAGCCACGGAACCTGAGTGACACAGAGCCAGCCCGCGCCATCATTGCCCGCAACGATGCCTTAGAGCACGAGCGCGTAACGTTGTATCCGATGGATTAGTTGCTGTGCAGCCGATTGCGCGCAACATCGAACGCAGCTGGATTCAGAACAACTTTTGGATCCAGATCACCACGCAAATATCCGCGTAGCTGATTTGCAGCAAAGCCGACCCACTCATGCAATACATCATCCACTTTCCAGCCGATGTGTGGTGTGAGCAATACATTGGGTAATGTGCGTAGGGGGCTGTCGGTGGCCAGTGGCTCAATGGCAAAGACATCTAGGCCAGCGCCTGCAATGCGGCCTTCGCGCAGCACGTCAATCAAGGCGTCTTCATCGACAATTGCACCGCGTGAGGTGTTGATGAGCAGTGCCGTGGGTTTCATTTTGTAAAGCAACTCGCGACTGATCAGTCCGCGTGATTGGTCTGACAGTTTGAGATGGATCGAGACAATGTCGGCGGTTGCCATGAGCGCTGCAAGTGGTAACCGCGTGACGTCTGGTTCGTCGTCTGCATACTCCCCGCCGCGGTCTAACGCCAAAATCTCCATTCCAAATAAACGCGCAATCTTGCCAATCGGCTTGCCGTGACGGCCATAGCCCAGAATGCCAATTTTGCGGCCATAAATAGAGGTGCCCACCGTTTCGCGCCATTTGCCAGCTTGCATGCTTTGATGCATTGGCACAATCTGGCGGCTCAAGCCCAGAATGAGTGCCCACGTGAGCTGCGGCATGACGTTGACTGGGCCTTTTGCACCGCGTCCTAGGGCGACCACAATGCCGCGCTTTGTCGCAGCATCTTGATCGAGGTGATAGGCATGCCCGCCGGATTGCAAGATCAGTTCTAGATTGTGGCAGTGTTGAAAGAATGCCTCGTCAAGTTTGGTGCGTTCGCGTAAGGCGAAAATGACCTGATACTGCGCTAGATTTGGATAGTCTTCCGGCGTAACAGGGCGATCCATGATGGTGACATCTGCGAGTTCGCGCAGTTGCGCCATGGCAGGTGCGGCGGCGAGGACACCTTCATGGTCGTTTAGAACGAGTAATTTGGGTTTCATGCCGATTTTTCGTCGCCTAGACCGAGTAACTTCAACATCAGATTGCCTTCAACTTCTGCGAATGCTGCCAGCGCTTGGTCTGCATCTTCTGGAATGAGATGACTTTCCATCCACTGGAGCCAGTTGCCACCAATGGCTTTGGCATTTTCTGCATAAGGTGACGTGCCACGGACAGCTTTACCCACGACCTCAAACCAGAGCCGTACCACGGCTTGAAACTCTGGAACATCGCCTAACTGAATAAGCTCTTTGACTAATGTGTCTGCGGACCGTTGATGTTCCCCTAAAACCGCATCAAGTTGTTGTCCTAACGTCGCGGCCACTGCATGCAATGCTGCACCAATAAGAGCATCCTTGGTGCCGAAGTAGTAAATCAGCATCCGATCGCTAGTGCCGGACGCTTTGGCAAGGGCGCGAATACCCATGTCTTGCAGTCCGTTCATCACCATATATTGTGTAACGGCTAATACAACCTGCTGTTTTTTGGCCTCGACTTTTCCCATAGTCAAAGTGTACTCGATTTCAAAATGTAGCAAACGTCGAAGATGCTGCGCCCGCATTGGTTGACATGAATGAACTGCTGAAAGCAGAGCTTGCGAAACTACGTTAGGTTGCTAATGACTTCCAGAAGACAATAAATTCTTTGTCAGTTAGAGGATGCTGAAATCGCGATCGTTCTTCATATCCCACGCGCTGACAAACTGTTTGCGCCCGCACGTTGAATGCAGCCACCGTGCAGCGAAAAGCGGTCGGCGCAAATTTCAATTGTGCAAATTCAAAGGCGGCTTGCATCACGTGCGCGCCAAGGCCTTGTCCAGTCAAGTCTGGTCGCAAGCCGCCGCCTAGATCTAATGCCGCTGCGCTGTAGTCTCCACCTCGGACTTGGGCATCCTTACCAAAGCAGCGAAACCCAATCAATTCACCCGACTGCCAAAGCGAATAATAGTGATAGCTCGGATCTAGAAAGCACTCAAGTGTGCTTTCTAGATCGGTAGCGTTGTAAATGTCGTAAGGGGCTGGGTAGCGCCATTGCCAAATCTGCTGGACGCTTGCTTCATCCATTGGCTGAAACGTATACCCGTTGATGCTGGTCATTCGGTCATCACGGTTGGGTTTACCACCGCTACATGCCGCCACTGATGCCAAGTTGCAACCGGTGACACAGCGAGTGCCTGTGGAGTACGCTGCCGCACCCAAGCCCAGCGACCGAGATTGCGCTCTAACTTAGCCTGATCCTTCGCATCCCACTCAAATCCGAATCCGTCCCGAATGTGGGGCGGGAGCAGACCAATACTGATAAAGCTCAAGCGCTTGATGACGCGGCCGCCCGGAACGGTGAATAAGGCGTCTTTGAGTTCACGGGCGGTACGCCCAACAGTGAGAGTGTCACTGTTCAACATGCCCTGATAGTAAGTATCGAAAGCCGTCCAATCTGCAGGCAGCGTTTTTGGCGGCACGCCGAGCATGCGACCTAGAGTCTTGCACTCGGCATAGTAATTTACTTTCTCAGCCTGAGACAGCGGCGATACAAATAACTCGTATGCAGTGATGGGAGCATCAACTAAAGTAGCAAAGACCCACAGACGTAGTTCAGGATCAAACGCGTCATATGGTGTGCCAGCTGAATATGGACCGGTTGCATAGTCCAGTGTGCCTTTGACTTCGCGGTGACAGCGGTGGACGTGCTTTGCGCCCATTGCCCCTTGTTTACGTGTGCCGAACGTGACGGCTGACGCAGCTAACATTGTGCGTACTAAGCGCCCATATGGATTCTTGCGAAAGTTACTGTGATCGTTAATGCCTTGGGCAACAAGCGGATGCGCCATTTCGAGCAGCACGGCACGGGTAGCCAAGGTGAAAATCAGAAGCTCCTGATTGACTTGCCAGAGTAATGAGTTTGGTGAGAATGTGAGATTGGAATTGGTCATTTTGCGTAAATCTCGTTGTTCTTTGCAAGCGGATTACCCTGCTTTCTGGTGTCCAGATTTAGGGTTTGGTGTCTAAAGAAGTAAGTTGCCCAAGACAGGCAACAATACAAATAGATTTTTCTCATAGGAGCATCTGAAATGGAAATCGATATCTTACCTTTGATCCCGTCACTGATTATTTCTGGCTTAGTCGGGTGGTTAGCTGGACGCATTATGCGCCGCGGTGGCTTTGGCATTATCGGAAATATAATCGTGGGGTTACTTGGTGGATTCATTGGTGGTTGGCTGAGTTCGACCTTAGGGATTAGCCTTGGCAGTGGCTTTCTCGGTATCATCGCCACGGCACTGGTCGGTGCGATTGTGTTGCTAATCATCACCGGAATTATTTTCCGACGCCGCTAACCTTCATTTTCTGATCCAGTTAGAGTGGAAGCCAACGTGTTATGCGTTGGCTTTTTTGATTCTCAACTGTGACCAATTGGATTGATCTCTAGATATGACCGTGCGTGGTCAATGTCTAGCGTTGCCAAACTCACCATGCACTCTGGCGTCATGAGCTTTGCTTTTGCGCCAGCCACAATATCTGTTTTGAATTGCGCCCACATTTCAGGGAGAAACAATGCAACTGGAATGAATAGCAGACGTCCTAAAGGTGACCCGCCACCGTTGCCAAACATAAATGCTTGTAGCCTAATTTCACCCGTCGGTGTGTTGTTATAGCCTACCAAGGTGTGGATGAAGTCATGCGTTTCGTGATGCGTCAATAGATTGAACGACAGGGTATCGAGGTGTAGGGCAGTCAGCTTCCCCAGCGAATTCTCAGGCATTGCATGGAGGTCGGCCATTGTCCAAGGGAACGTGCGCGCCGCATAGATCTTGGCGACCTGCGCAATAAAAAACGGCGCGAGTTTGACAACAAATCGTTTGCGCCAACGGAGGAATTTCTTTCGGATCGATTTCATACTGCAATGGTATTGAGATCGATTGTTAGCTTCGACCGCCTGAGTCCCGCGTCTTAAGCACTTGAGTGCAGAAGATTAGCCGCTGACGAGCACAGATGAACACGGATTTTGCTACTTGTTTTGGCAATTCAAATTGCTATGGCTGTGTATTTGAATTCGTATTACTACTTCGGCAAGCTCAGCAGAAATCCGCCTTATTCGCGAATTTCGCGTCCCCAATAGCCTCTGCTTATCTCTGTCTCACTGTCATTTAAGCACCCGAGTGCTTGACCCTTCAAGGTTACAAACGGCATCATTAGAACAATGAACCTCCTAATTGTTGAAGACAATGACCGCTTGCGGGCTGCGCTAAAAACTGGCTTTGAGCGCTGTGAAGATGTGACTGTGATTGGGAGTTGCGCCGATGGTGACTCCGCTGTAACGCTGGCAATCGATGTTGCGCCGGACGTTATTTTGATGGACGTGCAGTTGGCGACCGACCGCAATGGTATCCAAACGGCAGTTGCCATTCGGCGCGAACGCCCACGTCAGCCAGTGGTGTTCTATTCCATTCAAGATGATGACCGTTACTTCCGCGACTTTCGCCACGCGGGCATTTTGAGTCACTATGCGTACGTGCGGAAGTCCAACTTCCTCTTACCCGAAATGCTCTTGCCGCTGCTGCGCGATGCGATTAGCGGGCGCAGTTTCATCGACCCTGAAATTGAGATTCGTGTCAACGAAGTCCGCGTGCAAGATGCAAATAATCCAATGTCGCTGCTAGAACCTAATGAGCAAGTCGTCGCGCGGATGATTGCCAACGGTCTGACCAATGCTCAGATTGCCAAAAGCCTTGGGTTCAAAGACAAGCGCACCATCAGTCGTGTGAATGGGGCAATCTATACCGTTTGGGGATTGAAAGCCACTGCGATGGATGAAAAAACTGCCCGTACCCGCGCTGCGTTAATCGTCAAGACTGGCCGCATGCTGCAATGGGATGTGGATGGCACGGTACAGGCGTTGAATGCCAATGGAGATTGGGAAACATTTAACTTCCAATAGTCAATTTTCAACAGTCAATGGTCAATGGAAAACGCGCAGCCTTGAGCATGCCCCATTGAAAATTGACTGTTGACCATTGAAAAATGATCATTCTTATCCCGCTTTCCCTGACTAACACCATTCTACTGTTGTGGCTGGCCCTCACGGTGCCTCTAAACGCGGCTCGGCGCACGCTGGGTGTGTGGTTAGCAACGCTGGGTCTTCTTGGCGGTGGGTTATTTTTTGCGCGCCACACGTTACTGATTGCAAGTGGAATTGCATTTGATGAAACGCTAATGCAAACGCTTGATCGCGAGTTGTTAGGCCTGTGGCGCGTTGGCTGGGTCGCGATTGTGTTGCTGCCGTTGGGCTGGCACTTAATGTTGCTTTGGCGGCGTGACAATCACTTACGAGTTGGCCGCTGGGGGTTGATCCTATTTGCGCTTGCGGCCATTGCGATGCTGACTGCAACGTTATTTACGGCAGACATTATCCTCATCTTATATCCGACGACTATTCGGCCTAGCGCCTTCTTTGGCTATGTGCCGTATGTGCTCGGGATTACCTTTGCTAGCGTTTGGCATGCCTATCAGCAGATGCAGCAGTCACGCCAAGACCGCTGGTTATTTCAGACGTCGTTGAGCTTGCATATTGTTAGTTGGGGCGTTGGACTTGCCTTACTGGGCGTGCTGATTGGACTTTTGCCGGCTCCCTTTGGTTCGGCGCGGAGCACTATCTATCAGACATTCGATACTTTGCTAGTGCTGTTAGATAGTGTCGTTTTATTGCTGCTATTCTGGGGCATATACAGCTTAGGTCAAGCGTTGGCGGTCAACGAAGTTTTTGCCGAACGGCCCTTACCACGGTATGGGCTGCAACGCGAATGGCGACGATTAGTAATTCTTGCGCTGGGCTTTAGCTTTGCCATCACGTTGCCATTAGCATTACGCCTCCCCACAATTTATGCCATCTTGCTGAGTGCTATGGTGATGATTACGTTTCATGCGCTGTCAACGTGGCGCGCTCTAGGCGAGCAAGAACGGTTTATCACGCGTTTGCGCCGTTTCATTAGTGGTAACCCGCCAACAGATCTAATGACGGCGGACACTATTGCAGGGCAACAGGTCAACTTACAAACGTTTGCAAAAGATGTCTTGCATACTGACAGTATTGCGTTGGTGCCATTGGCTGGAGCCAGTACGCTTGTCCCTTCCCTTGACCAGACCATTGACCCTGAAACGCAACAACGCTTGTCACAAGAACCGATTGTGGAATACCCGATGGCGACGACACAGTGGGCCGTTGGGTTGCGGACCACCTCAGGCCTGATAGGCGCGTTGTTGCTTGGAAATCGGGCGGATGGATATGGTTACACGGCTGAAGAAATTGAGCTAGCCCGTGCTGTTGGCGAACAATGGCTCAATCAGCAGATGACGGCGGAAATTGCGCGACGGCTCTTGTTACTTCAGCATGAACACCTCACGCAACAGCGGCTGCACGACCCGCGTGTACGCCGATTATTGCATGATGACGTCTTGCCCACGTTGCAGGCTGCGATGCTGCAATTTAGCGGTGATGATCAGTCTGCTGGGCTGGAGACACTTGCGAGTGTGCATCAACAAGTTGCGCAACTGCTACGCAAAATCCCGATTGATGTTGTACCAGATCTCAGCGAGCAAGGGTTAGTGGCCACGTTGCAAGACTTGGTTGAACGCGACTTTCGTGACACATTTGCAACTGTGACATGGACAATTGCGGTCGATGCCCATGGCGTAATGAAGTCGCTAGCGCCTCAAGTTGTAGAAACCCTGTATTTCACAGTTCGCGAGGGGCTGCGCAATGTAGTCAAACATGGTGGCCCAAATGTAGAAATCGGGGCGCAAGTGATTAATGCGCAGTTACAGATCTGGGTTGTAGACGAAGGATCTGCCCAGCCTTCTGGGGCAGAAGGTGCAAGTGCGGGCTTGGCGTTGAATAGCACGTTACTCGCCGTGTTTGGCGGAACGCTGGCTTTAGAAAAACATACTGACCAGACGCGCTTATTAATTACGCTACCAATTGGAAAGTAGTACGCGGATGTCGTAGATTGTCCAGATCTCGAAAATTCTAATCCGTGGAATCCCGTAAATCCGCGTACAAAATAATGTCTCTAACGTTTGCGCTTGTAACGCAAGACGGTCTTGTCAGGTCGGTTAGCGCCTAAACCGCGCTCAATGCCAGGGTTCTGCGTGACCAACTCCACCTCAAACTGCTGAAAAAGCTTGGTAATGATGATGATCATTTCATTATTGGCAAAGTTCATGCCCGTGCATTTATGCATGCCGCCGCCAAACCCAATCATCGAATAGCGGTCTTGCTTATCTTCAGCGCGGTCAGGGGCGTAACGCAGCGGGTCATATTTGTCTGCGTCTGTCCACACCCCCGGCAAGTTATGGGCAATATCTGCTGAAACTTGCGCCATCCAGCCTTTGGGGACGACATACTCGCCAAGATCTAATTCTTCATGCACCGTGCGCATCAGAATATCGGCTGAGGGGCGCATGCGTTCGGTTTCCCGCACAGCCCAAGCGGTGTGTGTCAGCTTTGCCATTGCACGATGATCGAACATTTCTCCGGCTGTTGTATGTGCATCAATTTCGGCTTGGACTAGCGCTAAATAGTCTGGATTTTGCAAGAGTTGAATGACCGCCCAAGCGCCTTGCCCCGCAGTGGTCTCATGACCGGCGAACATTAGCGCTAGCAGCAGATTCAAGACTGAATCATCGGTACTGCCTTCCACATGCTCCATGCTGTAGCTGACTAGGTGCTGCAACAAGTCATCATACTGATCTGGATTTTGACGCCGAGTTGCAATCATTGGTTTCAAGATTGCAGACATTTTTGCTTTTGCTTGGTCTCGTTTTCGAAACTTGGGGAGCGGTAAATTCGGCGGCAACACTGGGTCAAGTGCGGCACTTAAGACACGATACGAATCCCAAAATTCGCGGCCAATCTGTTCGTGAATCTCCGCCCCAAGAAAGCAATAGCCGGCCACTTCTTGTACCAAGAGATCCATCTCTTGCGTAAATTCAATTTCTCCAGACGCACCCCAGCGATCTAGCATTTTTTGCACTTCAACTTGCATGATGTTGAGATAGTCCAGCATTTTTTGACGCTTGAACAATTCCATCACCATGGGGCGTTGTTTTAGGTACTCATCATGTGGGGCCAAGAACAAGGCATCTTCAAACATCGCTTGGAGAAAGCGATAGGACTCTTGCATGTTGAGTGCCTGATCTGTTTCGCTAAAAAAGATGCGCTGATTTTTTGTTCCGCCTAACACCGCAACATTCTGAGTTGCTAGCTTGTAAGAAAACACCTCGCCATGCTCAGCATAGCCGCGTGCAAATATTGTTTCGCGTGATTTACGAAATTCCAATACGTGGCCCAGAACGGGCAGTGCCCCAGAGACCTGAGGGGGCGTTGGTTTTTGGTTAGACATACTCTCATACTACCGCTTTTTTCTGTCAACAAAAATGTTATTTCATGCCTCACTAAGTATGAAAACAAACTGTTGTGTAAAAAATATTTGACACATAGTAAAAAATTTATTACAGTATGTCCATTGAGTTTGACACATAACAACTCTTAACTATGAAAAACGAGGATATATGTCTTTTCATCAGAAAAATGCAGCAGTCACTTTGGTCAGCTTTTCGCTGATTTTGTTATTCCTAATTGTTCGCATTACCTGGATGTTGCGAACCGATAGTTTTACGAACCGAAATGTCTTTTGGATGTGGGGAATTGTGATTGTGATGGCAACTGTTGTCACAATCATTGGCATGATTGGCACGCACATTGTGTCAGCAATTCGTGAATATATGGAACATGGCGAAGCCGATGAGGCTGTTGATGACACGAAAGATGAGCGTGACATTCACATCGATATGCAGGGCACGAAAGTGACCTATATGGTGTCATCTACAGGCGTGGCACTTGCGATGCTGACCTATGTGCTAGGTCAACCTCCGCTGGTGATGTTCACCGCTCTGATTTTTGTTGGCATCGTGGCACAGGTTGTCGGCGATGTTACGCGACTAGCGCTCTACAGGAGAGGCTTCTAATGGGCAAGCGTGGACCGAGTCGCATCAAAAATAACATTCGTACCTTGCGGTTTATGAATGATGAAATGAGCCAAAAGGAGCTCGCCAAACGCGTTGGCGTTACGCGTCAAACCATCAATGCAATTGAAAGTGCCAAGTACTCGCCGACATTGGAATTGGCATTTCAAATTGCACAAGTTTTCAACTGTCCGCTTGAAGAAGTCTTTTCATACGACGCGGACGCTCAAGAAGAGGAACTCTAATGACTATGGATAACTTCATCTCCCGCATTCAACTGTCCGCCCTTTGGGTGTTTGTGCTGCTCAACATGTTGTTTCGTGACGTTCATGAGATTGGCAAACCGGAGTTTCTGGAAAAAGCACTTGTGACGCACGTCTCAGAGTATCTCTTCTTGGCCGCTGGGATCATCTTAGAAATTCCACTGCTGATGATTGTGCTGTGTTTATTCCTAGCATTGCCAAAACTGCGCTGGGCAAATATTGGCGCGGCACTGTTGTTTGGCACGTTGATTATTGTCAACAATCTGGCACCTGACCTTGATGACGCGTTCTTCGCGATTGTTGAAGTCTGTGCACTGCTGTTCATCATTTGGAAATCTTGGCAGTTGCAGCCAGCCGATGATGTGCTTGCTGTTGCACCTCAAGGCTAATCATGGCAACAATTGAAACGACTTCACCGAGGGTTCAACGACTAACCCCAAACCGTGATTGGTTCATTGTTGGGGGGCTGCTCTTGCTTAGTACTGTACCAGCGTTAGGTGGCTCTGTCCGCGTTGTGCAACTGACGTTAGAGATAGGCGCAACGGCGGAGAACGCTCGCTTTTTTGCGCAGCCGGTTCCGGTGCTGGTACATATCTTTGCAGCAGTAATTTATTCAATGATTGGCGCATTTCAGTTCGCGCCCAATTTCAGACTGCGGCGACCAGAGTGGCACCGCGTTGCGGGTTGGATCCTATGGCCGAGTGGCCTATTGGTTGCGTTGTCTGGACTGTGGATGACGCACTACTATCCATGGCCAGAATTTGACGGCATCTTGTTGTATTGGCAGCGTATTTTTATTGGCAGTCTAATGCTGTACGCTCTGTTCAAGGCTGTGTTGAGCATCAACACGCGAGACTTTCAAGCGCATGGGGCTTGGATGATCCGCGCTTATGCGATTGCGTTGGGAGCCGGAACGCAAGTCTTTACCCATCTGCCGTGGCTTCTTTTCCCTGAAATTCGAGGCGAGTTTAGCCGCGCCATGATGATGGGGGCTGGCTGGATCATCAACATAGTCGTTGCTGAACTGATTATTATGCGAATGAAGCGTCGGGAGACGACAATCTTATGAAGATGAAAGCAATTACCTTGACCGAATATGGAGGGCCTGAGGTGCTGCACCTGACTGAGGTTCCGAAGCCAACGCCTAAAGCTGACGAGATCCTGATCAAAGTCAAAGCAACGCCAATTGGCGTTGGGGACCTATGGGTGCGCGATTTCAAATCGATAACGCCGCGGGAATTTTCAATGCCAGCGCCATTTTGGCTCATTTCACGCTTTGTATTTGGACTGCGGAAGCCGCGCATCAATATTTTGGGGGCGCAATTGTCAGGTGAAGTGGTTGATGTTGGTAGTAGCGTAACTCGCTTCAAGGTTGGGGATGCCGTCATGGCCTATCTAGGCCAGAGCTTTGGCGCAAATGCTGAATATGTCAGCCTAAAAGAAACGAAGGCTGTTGTTCATAAGCCAGAGACATTGAGTTTTGTAGAAGCGGCGTTAGTGCCGTATGGTGCGATGACTGCGATTAGTCTGCTCGACCGCGTGGACATTCAATCGGGCGACAAAGTTCTCATCAATGGTGCGTCTGGCGGCATTGGCTCCTTTGCGATGCAACTCGCAAAGCACTATGGTGCAGAGGTCACTGGAGTCTGCGGAACGCGTCGGATAGACATGGTCAAAGCGCTCGGTGCAGACCATATCATTGATTATTCAGCAGTAGACTTCACTAATAATGGTAAGCAGTACGACCTTATTCTGGATGTCTTAGGGAAGTCTTCTTTCGAACGCTGTGAACAGTCTTTGACGGATACGGGAACTTACTTTGCAGTCAGTTTCAAAGGGAAGCAACTGTGGCAGATGCTTACAACGCGCGGGAAATCGAAACGCGTGATCTGTGCTCTCTCGTCTGAAACGCTACAAACGCTGGAACGTGCTCAGGCGCTAGTCGAACAAGACGTCTTCAAGGTCGTAGTTGATAAAACGTTCCCGCTTGCGCAAACTGCTGACGCGCACCGCTACCTCGAATCAGGTCAATACACCGCCAACATCGCGATTACGGTTTAAGCTAAAACGAGACTGCTTGCTATCAATTTAGATCTTTGCAAATAAGATCCCTCAACAGCAAGCAGTCTCGTCTCTAAGTCACCGCCTCTTGCCGTAGCGCCTTGGCAAGCCAAAGCGCTACACCTTCGTTTTATCCTCTAAATCAAATTGATATCCCCGTGCAACTGACGGCGCAGTTGCCGCCAGCGGCTTTGGAATTCATCAATATCCACATGCGTCAGACGCACGTGACGGTTGCCGTTGAACCCCGTACGGGCATGCAGCACACGTGCATTGTCAAAGACCATGGCTTCTCCAGACTCTAATAAATGCGTCATATGAAATTTTGGATCATATGAAATGTCATACAGTGTCTTCAGCGCCGCGTAGGTCGGTTCAATTAGCTCATGCGGTAAATCAATGGGGCCCATGGTGCGTTCGTTCAAGCGAAACTCTCTGATATTGCCAAAATAGTCATGTTGAATGACAGGCGTTTCTGCACGGAGCCCAACATCATGAATAAAGCGACGGTGTGGGATGGGTACATTGCTAAGTAATTCGTAGGCATCCGGATCGACGCGCTTTAGTTCTTCCGCTAGCTTGAAGCCGTCCGTCATCACAGACGCGCCACCGCCGTCTTCGCTGGCGCGAATGGTGTGGAAAATCATCACGCCGACTAAGGTGTTACGCCAGTTTTCGTCGGTATGGGGACGCAGTGGCACAGGTTGGTTTGCAACTAAAGTGGGGTTAGGCGTAGAGATAATTTCGAAGATATCTCCATAGTGGGTTTCGCGAATGTAGCCGACCATTTCGGCTAGCTTTTTCGTTTCAGAGGCATCCGCAGGCACATTGCGTAATAAGCAGATTCCGTAAGTGCGCACCGCGTCAAAAATCTTGAGCTTCTCAGCATCATCCGTTTTGGCGAGGGTGTAGTCTGCTTCTGGGACGTTGCCTTCCAAACTGTTGTCCCACAGAATGGGCTGGTGACGTCGTGCGGTGCGTTCAGACTCTGACAAGCAGTGTGACCGGAGCCAGTCTGGATCGTAAAGCGTGACGTGATCATCGCTAGTCCACGTCAGTTGGATGAGATCTTCTGCAACCGTCGCATTTGAAATGCTGAGGTCGTCAGACATCATATTGAGTTCATAGAACCGGGCACCGCCACTGTGGTCACCACAACTGTCACAGCTACAGTTGTCACGTAGCCAAATGTTGTGGAACGTGCTGGTGTGGCCGTCTCCCCATTCAATTGTTAACGTGCTTCCATTTGGTGCAAGTGTGCGCACTGTTGCGCGCTCAGAGGCAGCATGGGTTGGAGTACTTGCTGAAATCGAAATCATAATTGCGTCCTTTGCATCGATTGGTGTGGGCGCATTGGCCCTTAGCTAGTGTGATTCTTTTGATGATACTACTGAACTAAAAAGCTCGGCAATTCGTCAAGCGTGGGGCACCCCATTTGTGACATCGCGCCCAGTAATTCTGCCTTCAAGATGCTCATGGCGTGATCTCCCCCTTGTTTTCCGATGGCAGCAACGGCATAGACAAAAGGTCGACCGAGTAAGACAAAATTTGCCCCCAGCGCTAACATCCGCGCGATGTCTACACCATTGCGAATACCACCATCTGCCATGATGAGAGCGTCTGGCCCAAGTGCCTGCCGAATTTTAGGCAGCATCTCAACTGAAGTTGGCGCAGCGTCGAATTGGCGTCCGCCGTGATTTGAGACCACAATGCCATCTGCGCCGAGGGCAGAATATGTTTTGGCCTCTTCGACATCTAACACGCCTTTGACAATTAGGTCGCCATCCCAATTGGCGCGAATTGTTTGGAAGCGTTCGGCGGTAATATGGCCTTTCATGGTGGTGTAAATGAAATCTAACGAACCTTGAATGGGACGCGCACCGGGTTTGCTATACGTGGTCAGCGTTTCAAAATGTGGGACACCGGCTTGCAACATACCCAACGCCCAAGCTGGGCGCGTCATCATTTGCCATAGCGTTCGTAAGTCAAAACGCGGCGGTACGGAAAGGCCGTTGTGAATATCGCGGTCACGACGTGTTTCAACGGGAATATCGACTGTTAAGACCAGCGTTTTGTAGCCAGCTTCTTTGCTGCGGTCGAGCAAGTCTTGCTCCACGTTAGGGTCATTTGAAGGATAGTACTGAAACCAGCCATGCGCCTGCGCAATCGGCTTGATGCGCTCTAGACTGACACAGGCGTAGGTACTCAGAATGTACGGCAAGTTGTGCTGTCGCGCGGATGTTGCCAGAATGCTTTCGAGGTTCGGCCACATCAATCCGGAAAGACCTAGTGGGGCAACGCCAAAGGGGGCGTCAAAGGTGTAGTCTAGAATTTTGGCCGTGATGTCTGGGGTTTGCGCTTCGGACAAGTAGCGCGGCATCAGCTTGACTGCATTCAGGGCTTCCCGATTGTTTTTGACACCGTGTTCCAAGCCAATGCCGCCGACCATATAGTCGTGAATGAATTTTGGCATCCGCCGCGCCGCCGCTTTTTCCATATACGGAATGGATGGAAAGCGCTTATCCAAACGTCGATTTGCAGTTGTCGGTGAGCTGTCTACTGTGGCCATAAGTGCACATCATTGTAATGAGATTTACTAATCCCGTGTAGTGTCAGGATTTAGCGGAAGACTGCATAAATCGATCATCGCCTACGGTCAGCCTAGTCATCACCATGTTCCAGTGCTGCCGGAAGTGAATTGCATGCTCTGTGTCTACACCCATGCGAATATGTGAATAAATGAAAAAGGCACCTGAAGTTTCCTTCAAGTGCCTTTTTTGTTTGTGTAATGGCGTTGCGTTTAGCTTGTGCGCTTCAACGCAACAATCTGATCTCCAGCTTCGACCATCTCTTCCGATGGGAATGGAATGGGCGTGTTATCGCGTTCGGCAACAAGCGCCAATGCATCTGGCCCATCTTCGAGCTCATCGAATAACGTTCCAATATCTTGAGCTTTGTCAATTGTGTAGTCGACGCTCTCAACTTCACCATGTTTGATCCAACGATCCCAACGGGTGATGTCTTCCCAAACGGCATTAATTGGCGAGAACCCTTGCCGTTCTGCCGAGTTGCGCAGCAGACTATTGGCGTTCGTAAGAATAACTTTGATATCAGAAATGGCAAATACGTCTCGCGCCAGACCGGCTGCCAACACATTGATTTCCGGATTTGGCGTAAGTGCTAAGAAGGTGCGCATGTTTTCGGCATTCGCTTCGTTGAGAATGTCTTCATCTAAAGCGTCACCTTGGACAGCGTGTAAGCCATCTTCCTTTGCCATTTCGCAATTGTGCTGATTGATATCAATCAGGGACACCGGGCCTAACTTGGCAAGATGTTTTGCGAGCAAGCGTGCGGTTGGCGAGGCGCCAAGAATGAGCACCCCTTTGCGTTCGTCTGACGAGCGTACCAATTCACCGCGTTTATCTAGCCACTCTGTGGTCCACTTCAAGAAGATTGGCACTGTTGCCGTGGTGAAGATTGCCATGAAGACTAGCACAGAGAAGATCTCTGGCGTAATAATGCCGAGTTCCAAACCGATTTGGGCGATGATGATTTCTACTGCGCCACGTCCGTTCATCCCTGCACCGACGGTGATCCCTTCGCGCCAGCCATAGCCACTTGGAATGTAGAACAGCGCTGTCCCAATGATCTTCCCAACGGTCGCAACGACGGTAACGGCAACCAACAAGAACAGTAGGTCACTTTGGAAGACGTCAAGCGAGACGTGGAAGCCAGCCGTTACGAAGAAGATTGGCGCTAAGAAACCAATCGAAACATCGTGGACTAAGTCTGTAAGTTGATGCGAGAGTTTTGGTTCTAGGACAGTCCCTTCACGTAAGAAAAGACCGGCCATGAATGCCCCCAGAATGGCGTGCAGGCCTGCCAAGTGTGCGAATTCTGCAAACAGCAGGGCAATGAGCAAAATGAGCGTGGCATTGAAGGTCCGCCCCGTGTAGCCAGACTTTGCGAGGCGCCGCCAGAGGGGCGGGAAGACTTTCAGACCGATGTAGAACACAACGGCGAAGAACAGCACGGCCTTACCAGCAACTATGGCAAGTTCTGAGGTTTCCAGACCGCCAGCTTCAAAGACACCAATAATGGCGGCAAACACGATGAGTGCCAGTGTGTCGGAAATCAATGCGCCAGCCATCATGACATGCGCAATCCGAGTGTTGAGCAGATTGAGGTCGACGAGAATTCTCGACTTGGTTGCGAGTGACGTTACCCCAGCTGCGATACCGACAAACAGACCGGCGAAAGGGGAGTAACCTAGCGAAACAACGAGCAAATACGCTGCGACAAATGGGGTAATGAACCCACCAATTGCGGCGAGCATGCCCGCCCAGGACGCTTTGAAGAGCTCTTTCGGATCGATCTCCATCCCGATGTAAAGCATCATCAGCAAAACACCGATCTCAGCAAGGACTTCTAGCGCCTCGCTGCCCTTCAACAATCCCAAAATTGGCGGGCCGAGAATAATCCCAGCTGCCAATTCACCAAAAATAGATGGATAACCAAACCGCTTGCTAATGTTGCCAGCAATAAGTGCTGCCAACAAAACAAAAAGAAGGTTCAAAATACTCAATTCCATAGAGTGTTCCCTTTATTTGTTGTTTTATGTTTAGGTCTGGACCTCAAAAAGACAGACTTATAGATCTAATAAATTGCAGGCTGATAACGTAAATGTGTGTATATTGTGGCTCACACGTTACTTTACAAAAATATTACCGACGAATTATTTGAGGAGTGTGCATAGAATTGAGCTTCGTCATGCTGTCCGCAGGTAAGGCCTGCCGCTAGCATCAGGCTATGAAAAAATGTGAAATTTCGCTAAATTCCGCGCCTGATCTTTCGCACGCCATGCAAATTTATGTGGATTCGCATCGCAAATGTGCTCAAGATGACGAGTTCAGATTTCATGCACTCCTCTAAATTGTTTACATTGAAAAATAGCTGATCACTAAGTTTACGGGAAAGTTATTAACAAAGTAAAAACAATTGGTTTTTATAATGAACTTCAAATCACTTCTAAGCCCAAAAACTACATTCTACTATCTACTGTTAGACTCTAGGTTGTGAGTAACGCTGAATCTACCTTAAATGATATGCGCATCGATGACCGTTTCATGCGCAATGTTGCAGCTTGGGAGCGCATTGCGCCGCGGCAAGCGCAACGCGGTATGACGCCTCCACAGCTTGATACTGCGCTGGTCAATGTGCTGCAAGCACAAGGCTTTTTGCCTTTGTATTCTCATCAATCCGAGGGGATTGGCGCGGCATTGAATGGCAATAACACGGTAATTGTTACGGGCACTGCGTCGGGTAAAACGCTTTGTTACACCGTCCCTGTCCTACAGTCAGTTTACCGTGATCCGACTGCGCGTGCGCTATGGCTATTTCCAACAAAGGCTCTTGCGCAAGATCAACTCAGCAGCTTTCAACGCTTGTCTAATAGCTTAGAGCAATCAACGGGCGTGCAAGTCACAGCCGCTGTCTATGATGGCGATACGCCAAAGTCACAGCGAGCAAATATCCGCACTGAAGCCAACGTTATTCTATCGAATCCAGATATGTTGCATATGGGGATTCTCCCGCATCACCCCAAATGGATCGATCTGTTTCAGAATTTGCGGTATGTCGTGTTAGATGAATTGCACGTCTACCGTGGTGTGTTTGGGTCGCACGTGGCGAATGTCTTGCGGCGTCTCAGCCGAATTTGTGAGTTTTATGGCTCCCAGCCGCAGTTTATTTGCACTTCGGCAACCATTGCGAATCCTAAAGAACTAGCTGAAAACCTCATCGACCAGCAGGTTACCTTGGTTGACACGGATGGCTCACCTCAGCCAGAGAAGCACTTTGTACTTTACAACCCGCCATTGCTAGAAAATGACACTGGGCTGCGGCGGGCATACACGCTAGAAACGAAAAACATTGTGGGCCGATTTCTAATGGATGACGTCCAAACCGCAGTCTTTGCGCGCTCCCGCGTCACCACTGAACTGATGCTCAGCTATATTCACGGCTTAGCGGCAGAGATTGGCCTTGCGCCTGAATTGGTGCGTGGCTATCGCGGGGGATACCTTGCAACTGAACGGCGCGAGATTGAAGCTGGACTGCGTAGCGGCAAGATCCGCAGCGTGGTGGCCACCAACGCACTTGAGTTGGGTGTGGATATTGGTCAACTTGGTGCAGTGGTGATTGCGGGGTATCCGGGCACGATTGCAGGTCTGTGGCAGCAAGCTGGGCGTTCTGGACGGCGCGGTGAAACCGCTGGGATTGTCTTTGTTGCTTCAGGTGCGCCGCTAGATCAATACATTGCAATGAATCCGCGGTTTGTGTTTGAGACTTCGCCAGAGCATGGCCTTATCAATCCAGATAATTTGGCGATTCTGTTCAATCACATCCGCTGTGCGCTGTTTGAACTGCCGTTTGAAGAAAATGAAGGCTTTGGACCGCTAGATGACATTGATGAATTCTTGGAACTCCTAGAAGAAAACCAAGAAGTGCATCGACCGGAGCGGGAAGGCGAAAGCAGCTACTGGATTGGTCAGTCGTATCCCGCGCAGTCGGTGTCATTGCGCACGGCTGGTGATGATCGCGTCTTGATCCACGAGATGGGCCAAGACGAGGCCATTGTGATCGGCGAAATTGATGCTGAAATTGCACCGCAGCAGGTGCACCGTGGCGCAGTCTATGTGCATGACGCCAAGCAATTCATTGTGGCAGAGTTTGACTACGAGCAAAAGATTGCTTACGTCAAACCGGCAGACTTGGATTACTACACCCGTGCGCATGAAGATACCAAGCTCGAAGTCTTAGACGTCTACGATGCTGACGAAAGCGGCCTTGCTCGAAAAGCCCATGGTGAAATTCTGGTGACCTCGACGCCAGTGGGCTATCGCAAGATCAAGCTGTATACGCATGAAGTGTTGGGGTATGGGCAGATCGATCTCCCCTCACGTCAATATGAAACCACCGCCTACTGGCTCTGGCTCGCTGACGATGTTTGTCGCAATCTGGAACGCCAAGGTGTGTTCCTGCGCCCGAATGACTATGGCCCAAACTGGGACCAGCAGCGCAAAGCCGCCAAACGTCGCGACGCGCATACCTGTCGCAAGTGTGCCAAGCCAGAGCCGGTCGATGGCATCAAGCATCATGTGCATCACATCAAGCCGTTTCGGACGTTTGGCTATATCCCCGGTGAGAATGCGAACTACATTCAAGCCAATGTTTTAGAGAATTTGCTGACGCTGTGCCCAGCCTGCCATTCGCAGCTCGAAACCGCCGAACGCACTGCCTTGGCCGGCATCTCGCACGCCATTGGCAACCTCGCACCGCTGTATCTGATGTGTGACCCTGGCGACATCTCCACCGAACACGAAATGCGTTCCAAAGAAACCGGCGCGCCGACAGTGACCGTGTTTGATAAATCACCGGGTGGTGTTGGCTTCAGCACGCGTCTTTACGAACTGCACGATGACTTGTTAGAGGGTGTGTTGGAGTTAGTCGAAAATTGCCCGTGTCAGCACGGCTGCCCAGCGTGTGTGGGACCCGTCATTGTAGAGCAGGATGTAGGGACGTTGGGTCTGAAGCAGGCGACGATGATGGTGGCGCGGGCGTTGGGGTAGTGACAATTAAGCAACATAACCCACCCCATCCCAGTGAAATTCTGAAAGGACTTTGGCTAGACCCGCTTGATACTTCAATTACTGCTGCTGAAGCCATTGGAGTCAGTCGAAAGACGCTGTCAAAAATTATCAATGGTAATGCCCGCGTGACGCCAGAAATGACCGTGCGGCTTTCGCTTGCGCTGGGAAGTTCTGCTGAAAGTTGGTTAGGACATCAAACCACATATGATTTGTGGCAAGTTGAGCAATATCAGGATGAATTGGACGTGGTGAGCTTAGTAGGTTAAATACAAATGAAATGCTTGCTCCAACTTCTCAAAAAAATACTGGGATTACAAGCAGCTCCACCAGACAAATTTGCTAATCTTGTTTACCGCCCAGAGGGCATCATTGGAGACCCGGACGACATTGTTGATATCCAGTGGGAGTTCGATCTAGACACGCCAGATCTTGGTAACCTCACCTGACATGGCAAGCCATGTCACTACGCCCAAATCTTCTCAATCCGCGTCACTGTCCGCTCCACCATCTTCGGGGCGAATTCTTTCATTTCAGGGTCTTCTGACCCGACGACAAAATTACATAGATCCAACGCGCGGCGGATGATGAAGGTGTTCAGCGTGTCTTGGTCTGGCACTGGCCATTCGGTAACGCTTTCGTAGCCGCGTTTGAAGGCCTCTGTGTCGGTGGCATAGTCGTAGCCTTCTTCATCATCTTCGACAAATAAATAGTAGAACGTCACTGCAATGTCTTGCAGTGGATAGCCCCAAGCAATATCTTCAAAATCAATCAGCATTGGCGTGCCGTCTTTGGCGAGCATGACATTCCAGCCGTGTAAGTCACCATGGATGACGCATTTGCCTGGTTGTGTCCACAGTGCCTTCGTGGCGGCTTCAACCATTGTGGCAGCGCGTTCTAGCGTCGCGCGTTGTTCAGCGGTCATCAGATGGGCGTGTTCTGGTCTGAATAGAAACGCTTCATCTTTTGGGTTGTAGAGCGTGTCTGCCACCATAATGTCAAAGTCATCTGGGGCGGGAAAATTGTAAGACTGCGTGTGCAAGGTGGCGCTCAAGCGGCCCAAGGTCTCAAAGTTTTCGACAGAAGGCTGATCCCCCAAGTCCGACCCAGTAATCCATTCAAACAACACGCAGTTGCGCGCTTCTGGGACACCATCCACCTTCACTATGTATACCAGTTCGCCATCTTTGCCGGAGACAGGACGTGTCACGGTCAACTCCGTTTCGGTTGCCAACCAATTTAGGAAGGTCATTTCTGAGCGCGTTTCTTGCACTGAGTAACAGTCGGGATATGCAACCCGTAAGACGTATTTGCTCCCATCTGTGGCGACAACGCGAAAGATGTAGTTCCAATCGTCACTCATTTGTCGAATGGACTTGATCTCAATTGGATAGTGCTGCAGCGCGGCCCGCGCAAGCACATGCATGCGCCGCGTTCGGCCGGTCATAGTCAGGTTATAGAACGGTTTACGCACGGTAAAGGATTCCTCAAGTTTGTCTAAACCAAATCTAAACTTTGGCGATTTGCTGGCTCTCTACACTAGTAGATGGAAATTTAGACTCGTGTAGTGATATCTGTCTACTCACAAATTGTCGAAAGAAACGAAATCTTAACGTTAACGACAGTAGATGACATTGGGTTGGTAATGCACAAACGCGGAAATGGATTGTGATTATGAATAAGTATATTGTAAAGAAGAACTCGAGATTTGGTGCCCTATTTGCTGGGGTCAGCACGGTCCTCACCATGCTGCTCTTAGTGTTTGCATCTGCCCCACAGGCGTTTGCAGCAGTAGGCGACCCAGATAACCCAGAAATTATGATTAGCGAAGTGTCCTATTTGGGTGATGGGACTGCGTCTAATGAAGACTGGGTTGAACTAACAAACCTTGGCACTGAAACGGTAGACATTACCGACTACTACTTGTGTGCTGAATTTGTGTATTGGCAAATTGGACAGTTGACAACGCTGAATGCGGCTGACTACAACCTTGAACCCGGTGAAGTCATGGTCGTTCAAATTCCAACTGATGAAGATCTAAACGACGCTGCCGGTGACATGGCACTGTATATCAACAATACCAATTTTGGCGATGCGGCCAACATGATGGACTTTGTCCAATATGGAACCGCATCTGATGTTGGGCGCGTTGATGTGGCTGTCACGAAAGGCATTTGGGAAGAACCCTCAACCGATGTATTTGAATTTGTGCCAGTGGCGACTGGCGCGGAAACATTGCAACGCATAGCCGCGTCTCGGACGCACTATGACGCTGTAAATGACCCTGTGTCTGCGAATGTCACGGACATCTGGGAAAACGGCACAGCCTCTCCAGACGACTACAACACCAATTTCGGGCCATTCATTCGCATTGATGAACCGCTTACCGGTGCCGAGGTCAATGAAGGGGACGCTGTTTCAGTTGAATATTTCGTGATCGGCCACGCGATTGATGGTGACCCAGGTCCACACTTACGCGTGATTGTCGATGAAACCGACCTTGGTGCTGTCTATAATCCATCTGGCACGGTGAATATCAATTCGCTGACCGCTGGTACACACACCATTGAATTGTCACTAGCCCAAACGGATGGCACGTTGATCAATGTCTCTGACATGATCTCTGTTGACATTGTGGCGCTTACCGCAACGCCAACTGCCACCGTGGATACACCGCCGACGGCCACGCCTGCTACAGAAACACCAAGCGAAACCCCGACGGTAGCTGCAACGGCAACTGAAGAGCCGACCGCAACAGTAGAAGCAACGGCCACGGCAACTTCTGAGGTTCCGCCAACGGCCACGCCAGCAACGGATACACCAACAGAAACCCCGGAACCGCCAGCTACTGGCACGCCAATGACGTCAACGCCAACGGCAACGGGGACACCTGCAGGCACAGCAGAACCAACTTGGACGGCAACCAACACGCCAACCACGGTTCCAACAGCAACCAATACGGTTGAAGCCACGAGCACCCCAACGGAAACACCAACTGAGACCGCAACGCCAGTCCCAACCGAAACACCAACGGAAGAGCCAACGGAAGAACCAACGGCGACGCCGACTGAAACGCCAACAGACGAACCGACGGCAACACCGACTGACGAACCAACGGCAACCCCAACGGTTGACCCGGACGCAACGGCAACGCCAACGGCGGATCCAAACGCGACAGCGACTTCAACACCAACTATTACGCCAACACCACAACCGTTTAGCGACGACAGCGATGGCCTAGATCAAGATGTGGAATGTCCAGAAGGGACACCAGATCCAGATCATAGCGTGGATACGTGTCAAGACACTGACGATGATGGTATCCCAGACTGGGCGGATGATGATGACGAAGGCGATGGTCTTGACACATCACAAGAAAATCCAGATCCAAATAACGACGGTGACGATGAAGACGCCCAAGACACAGATGAAGACGGTACACCAGACTACCTCGACTCAGATGATGACGGGAACGGTGTTGAAACTATTGTTGAAGTAAATGCACCAAACAATGGTGACGGTAACGATGATGGCACCTTGGATGCGTTGCAAAACAACGTGGTATCCCTTGTGTCCGCAGAGTCTGAAGAAGGCGAAGATGATTACATCACTGTGGTTTTCACTGGTGACTGTGATGACTTGAACGTCAACGGCGCGCTCACAGAAGGTGAGGTCGCTGAGCAAGACAGTGAATATGACTATCCATATGGTTTGGTCGATTATGAACTGACTTGTGGCGCAGCCGGTCAAAGTGGTGATGTCACCATGATCCTGCACGACTTGAGCGACCCAACTGGTTTGGTTATCCGTAAATATGGGCCAACCACACCAGGCGGCAGCGAAAGCGACTGGTACGACTACAGCGCAACCTTTGGCACCACCACCATTGATGGCAAAACGGTTGTTACCGTAACCTTCACCATTACTGACGGTGTTGCCGGTGATGACACAGCAGTTGATGGGGTGATTTATGACCCATTGGGTGTGGCCGTGCTGCAAGATGCAACACCAACGCCATCTCCAACGCCAGACCCAGCTGCGACGGCGACCCCAACACCAGACACAGCTGCAACCAGCACGCCGACACCGGTGCCAGCGACAGCAGTCCCGACTGCGGTGCCGACCATTGTGAACCCAACGGCTGTGCCAGTTGTGCCCAACACGGGGCCACAGTTCTCCATTAGTAAGTCGTCAAGTGCGTCAATTAGCCGCATCAATGGTACGCTGACGTACACCATCACCATTCAAAACACGAGTGGAGTGGCACTGAGCGGCGTCACCATTACGGATGTACTCAGTCCGCAATTGGACTTCGTTAGCGGCTCAAATGGAGCTTCGTATGATCCAGGTAGCCGCACGGTCTCTATCCCAATTGGTGACATGGCAGTCAGCCAAAGTGCAACGGTGACCATTGACACCCGCGTCAATGCGTCTGCATCAGCGGGGATTACCATCAATAACACGGCAACGGTCATCGGCGCTGGGACAACGGCGACCGACTCAAATGTGGCCGGGGTACAGGTTATTCCAGACGCGCTACCGGAAACTGGCTACTTCAAGTCTTGGCATCTTATTGTTGCGGGCTTGCTTGCACTGGCGCTGGGTACATTGGGCTGGTCCTTAATGTTCGGTGGTGCAATTGTTAAGCTTGGTCGCGAGAAATAGCGGCTTCATACTGGACTCAAACTTCAAATGTAAAGCCACCTTGCCGACACAAGGTGGCTTTTTTATTTAATCAGAGTAACAAAAAGGATGACTCGCATGTACGCTGAGAAATAGGAGTGTAAGTTATAGGAGACTGCTAAATAAAAGACCTTTAAGTATGACTTGGTTCTTGTTGTGATGATGTTCAGAGCCTCTTACCAAGTCTCAATGGACTCTAAACAATCTGGATTGTCGAATCTTATTACACTGGATCAGTACGCAAATTCTTATGGGCTCAGTTTAGTTGGGCAGGCAAAAGACTGCCACGCAGATCCCTTTTGTTTCAAACATGGATATGCGTGTGCAAAAGACAACAGAATGCAAGTGGGAAGGCCAACTGTTGTCAAAATTTTGTTTGTGTAGGTATCACAATTAGAGAGAGTGTAGTATGGGTATAAAACAAAACGTTGTAACCGCGTTTTTTTCACCCCTCAGAAAATCCCACATTGGAATGCGAGCTTTATTAGGCTTGCTTTTGGCTTTTTTAGTGGTGCATCCGCTATATGCACAAGTCAGCAATCCAACAACCCTCACTGTTGAGCGCCATGGTGTTTACATCAATGAAGTCAACTTTCGAGTAGACCCAACAGCGGCTTTCACAGACTGGTTTGAGGTCATTAACCTCGGAACAGACGTAGCAATGGGTTTTGATCAGTATTACGCTTGTATTGATCTCACGAACTGCAAGCAGATTGCTGACATCATTACCCCAGGAACAGACAACTTCTACGTTGACTTTGCTGCGCCTGACATCCTTCACGTCTTTTGGGGTGAGGATATGCCAGACGTAAACGCATCTCTTTCCATTCACACGCAAGATCCAACCCAAGGTCAGACGCAAGCAGAACTTGTTGAGCAATTAGTGGACTTGGTCTACTGGGGTGATGGAACCGCAGCAATTGACCCGCTAATTGATGCCGCTGCAGTCGAAGGGAAGGTTAGCTTTTCATATGTGACTGCGGCTTTACTTCCCCCAACAGATACGCTCCAACGCACGAAGCTAGAAAGTAATGGGCCCATTACGCCAGATCCGGCCAATGGGAATTTTGCATATGGGACAGACTTTGAATACATTGCAATGACGGAAGGGGCACCAAATACAGCTTTTGGGCCTTATCTGCGCATTATTCAGCCGCAAGATGGTGACACCTTCAATGAAGGCGCTCCGATTGATTTTCAATACTTTGTCATGAATTTTGATCAAAACTATGTCAACGGCTTTGATGGCAATGACACTGTTGAAGTCTTTTTGGACGGCACCAGTATTGATGAAGTTGAGACTGCAAACAATACAGAGCACAATCGACTGCAAGCAGACTATGTTGAGTTTCAAGGTCTAGCGCCGGGCACTTACGAACTTCGTTTGACACAGAAGCACTATACCTCTGGCACAACGCCCATTATTACGTTGCAAGAGATTATTAACTTTGAAGTCGTTGCAGCACCACCCGATGCTGACGGTGATGGATTGCCCTTTGCGGTCGAGTGTCCACTTGGCACTGGCAACTGTGTCGATACTGACGGTGACGGACTGGAAAACTGGGAAGACCCAGACGATGATGGCGATGGCATTCTCACAATCAACGAAAATCCTGACCCGAATGGCGACGGCAGTGTGGCCGACGCGCAAGATACAGATGGCGATGGGAGCTTTGACTATGTGGATGCCGATGATGATGGCGACCGGATTGGGACGCTCTATGAAAATCCTGACCCGAATAGTGACGGTGACCCCGCCGATGCGCAAAATACGGACAGCGACGCGCTGCCAGATTACTTAGATGTCGATGATGATGGCGATGGCATCCATAGTATTTATGAGCAAGCACCGGCTTTAGATGATCTAGATCCCGTTGATGCGCGTGACTTTGATGGGGACGGCATCAAAGACTATTTGGACGAAGACGATGATGGTGACAGCGTGTTCACTATTCATGAAAATCCGGATGCCAATGGTGATGGTGAACCGTCTGATGCCCAAGATAGCGACCCCATTGCAGGCCCAGATTACTTAGATATCGATGATGACAATGACGGTGTCTGGACTATTTTTGAAGGCGCAGACCCAAACGGTGATGGTTCCCCAGCCGATGCTGATAATGAAGACGGCGATGCGCTGCCAAACTACCTAGATGCTGATGATGATGGCGACGGATTGCCCACCAATCTAGAGCAAGCCGACCCGAATGGGGATGGCAACCCAGATGATGCGCTAAGAACACACGGCGCAACGCGTCCCGACTACTTAGACTGGGACAATGACGGTGACTTGGTTAGCACGCTCTATGAAAACCCAGATCCGAATGGAGATGGTGACCTTTCAGATGCGCAAGATACTGATGGTGATGGCACGCCAGACTACCTTGACCGTGATGATGATGGGGACGGTATTTTTGGTGACTTTGAAAACCCAGATCCGAATAATGACCAAGACGTTGCCGATGCGCAAGACAGCGATGGCGATGGTATTGCTGACTATCTAGACATCGATGATGATGGGGATAGCGTTCATACTGAATTTGAACTTGCTGACCCAGATGGCGACAATGATCCCAGTGACGCGGATGACAAAGACAGTGACGGCATTCCAAATTATCTGGATGAAGACGATGATGGCGACGGTGTTCACAGTATTTATGAAGACCCAGACCCAAATGGTGACGGTAATCCAGACGATGCCCGCAACACATTTGGTGCAATTGCAGTTGACTTCATGGATCGGAATGATGATAACGACGGCATCTACTCTCTGCATGAAAATCCAGACCCGAATGGTGACGGTAATCCAGACGATGCCCAAGACACGGATGCTGATGGAATCCCAGACTATCTTGATAAAGATGACGACGGCGATGGGCTCGAAAGTGAATTAGAAAATCAGGACCCAGATGCAGATAAAGACCCAGCAGATGCGGTTGATACTGACAATGACGGCACGCCGGATTATCTCGATACCGATGATGATGGCGACCTGATTCTCACTTCTTTGGAAGACGCTGACCCAAACGGCGACGCTGACCCTAGTGACGCCGCAGATGCTGACGCAGATGGCATTCCAAACTATCTTGATGATGATGACGACAATGATGGACTTAGCAACCTAGAAGAAGGCGCTGATCCTAATGGAGATGGTGACTATTCAGACGCGTTAGATACTGACAATGACGGCATTCCGAACTATCTCGACACCGATGATGACGGGAGCAACGTTGACTCTGTCATTGAAAACGATGCTCCAAATAATGGCGATGCCAATGACGATGGTACGCCTGACTCTGAGCAAAATAACGTTGCCTCTTTCCCACATGCAGAAACCAGCATGGGCTATGTCACGATGGAATCTCAAGGAGACTGTGCCGACTTTGTTTTGCAAGGCACCTTGGTCGAAGGTGATGTCGCAACACAGGATATCTACTACGACTACCCATTTGGTCTGATTGACTATGAATTGACGTGCGGTGACCTTGGTGAGATGAGTGATGTCACTCTTCTGATTCACGAAATTTCAGACCCAGCAGGGCTGGTCTTCCGCAAATATGGGCCAGTAACACCAGGGAGTACCGATATCGATTGGTATGACTATCCGGCAACATTTGGAACTACTGTGATTGGCGGTCAAACGGTGGTGATGGTCAATTTCTCACTCACAGACGGTATTGTTGGGGATGACAGTATTGAAGACGGCATGATCTTAGATCCATTGGGGATTGGTGTTGAAACTGGAGAACCGACTCCAACGCCAACCATGACCCCCACACCGCTCTTCCCAATTCTGCCAACGGCAACAGAAGCGGTTGAAGAATTCAATGCAGCCCTGCAAGCAGCGCCAACCAATACGGCAACGCCAACAACAACGCCCAGTGCAACTGCTACGGCAACAAACACGGCAACGCCAGCAGCCACAGCTACTATTACCAATACGCCGACAGCAACGTTGACACCAACCAATACGGCAACCGCGGCGCCGGGGGCTACCAATACGCCGACGCCAACCAATACGGCGGTGCCAACAACTGAGCCAACGAACACCGCGACAGCAACGCCTGCCCCAACGGCAACGCCATCGCCGACAGCTACGGTCGCACCTACGCTTGAAAATATCAGCACAGAGAACGATAAAGATAGTATGTCTAAGTTGTTTGTTGATGTCCGTGCAAACAAAACCATCAGCCGCATTGGGAACGATATTGTCTACAAAATCTCTGTCATGAATGATGGCAATGATGTCGCCAATAACGTGGTCTTACGGACTGGGCTTCCAAAAGAGTTGGACTACATTGGTGGCTTTAGCTCGCAAGGACGAGTCAGCTTTGACAACGCAAAACGGGAAGTCTTTGCTGACTTAGACACGCTTGAGGCGGGTGAGTTAGCGACTATTACCGTTACGGCAAAAGTCAATGAGGACGCCGTTGCTGGTGTACCAATTGAAACGTTCTTGTTTGCAGCAGAGGCAGATGCTGTCACTGAATTGCAAACCAACGTGGCTGGTGTTCAAGTTGTGCCAGGGGAATTGCCCAATACGGGCGCATTTGATACGCGCATGCTGTTGCTAACCGGCGCTGTGGCACTTGGTCTCGCTGCGGCAGGCTGGACGCTGCTGTTTGGCGGCATTCTGTCTCGGGCTTCTCGCGACGAACGCTGACAGAAACCGCGCGGTAATTTGTGAATATCAACAGGCTAGCTCGACAAGGCTAGCCTGTTTTGTTTTCTGGATGTGACTGTTTTACTACAGCGCATCTCCTTAATGTTAGCGGCGCCAATAATTAATCTCTAGACTCTGGTCTAACCAGTTTCTACTGAATTTAAACCAATAATCGAGTCGATTGCCTCACAAGGGGCACTGCTATTTAATCTGACAATGTAAAAATTTGACTAGATTCTTCAAACGACTAGGAGATTCAGATGTGACTCGGCTTGAGCTTCTAAACTTTCCTAAATCCTGCATGACCTTTGGCGTTTCGACGCGCACCGCTGGCTTTTACCAAGTCTCAAGTTACCCTAAACAATCTAAATTGTGGATTCTAATTACACTAAATACATCTAATAAGTATTTGGAGACGAATAATTATTTTGGGAGAGAAGTGATTATTTGTTTCAGCGCGCTATACAGGTCAATACATGTTAGCGCTGACACAGGTTGAAACTGGGCAGTTTGCCTGTTGTCAATTTTTTTGATTGTAACGGTATACCACGAGAGAAAGTTCTATGAGTGCAAAACGAAACGTAGTAACCGCGTTTTACTCACCCCTCACAAGATCCCGCATGAGCGTTTGGGCCATTCTTGGCGTGCTGCTAACGTTAGTTATGGTGCAGCCTTTATATGCGCAATGGAGCAACCCCACAGATCTGACAGTTGAGCGACAAGGTGTTTACATCAATGAAGTCAATTTCAAGGTGATACCTGGCTCAGGCTACACCGATTGGTTTGAAGTGGTCAATCTGGGGACTGATGTGGCGATGGGGTTCGATCAATATTATGTCTGTATTGATTTGACCAACTGTAAACGGATTGCAGACTTGGTGCCGACTGGAACAGATCCATTTTATGTGGATCTTGCGGCTCCAGACCTGCTCTTTGTCTCATGGGGCGAAGACATGCCAGACCACAACGCCACGCTGTCCTTGCACACGGAAGATCCGACGCAAGGGCAACCGCATGCAGACTTGGTTGACCAACTGGTGGACTTAGTACACTGGGGCGATGGCACAGGTAACTTGCCTCTGCTTACCTTAGATGCAGCAGCAGAAGGCAAAGCGAGTTTCTTCTACAAAGAAGGCCTGACAGTACTGCCACCAAACGACTCCTTACAACGCACCAAATTAGAAAACAACGGTCCAATTACGCCAGACCCGGCCAATGGTAACTTTGCTTACGGGTCAGACTTTGAATATGTCGCGGTTTCAGAAGGGTTGCATAATCCTCAGTTTGGGACGTATTTACGCATTGTCACACCGCTAGACGGCGCGGGCTACATGGAAGGGGATCCGATTGACTACCAATACTTCCATAGTAATTTTGACCTGAACTACAGCACAGGCACAGACGGAAATGATGTCATCAGGGTCTATCTGGATGATGTGCTTATTGCTGAACATTCAACAGCAGATATTGGTGAACAGAACGTTACCTTAGTTGACTACGTTGAATTACAGGGCCTAGCTCCGGGAACTTACGAACTGAAGGCGGTTCAATTCACCTACGCTGCTGCTGGCGCATCAAGCAACCTGCAAGATATTGTGAATTTCACCGTTGTTGAAAACGGCTATGAAGACACCGATGGCGATGGCCTCTCATTTGCCACTGAGTGTCCAACTGGTTTGCCAGACTGTGTGGATACCGATAGTGACGGCTTAGCTGACTATCAAGATCCAGATGATGATGGTGACGGCATTCTCACGATTTACGAAGGGCCAGATCCCAACGGTGACGGTGACCCAGCTGACGCTGACAATGAAGATGGCGATGCCTTACCAAACTATCTAGACCCTGACGATGATGACGACGGTCTGCCAACTATCTTGGAACAAGCTGACCCAAATGGCGATGGCAATCCAGATGATGCGCTTCGAACCCATGGTGCGACGAAAGCCGATTGGCTCGATTGGGACAATGACGGCGACATGGTCAGCACCCTGTATGAAAATCCAGACCCAAATGGCGACGGTGATCTTTCAGATGCGCAAGATACGGACGGCGACGGCATCCCAGACTATCTAGATCGTGATGATGACGGCGATGGTCTCTTTGGTGACCTCGAAGGGTCAGATCCCAATGGCGACCATGATATCTCAGACGCCCAAGATTCAGACACGGACTCGATCCCAGACTATCTAGACAACGATGACGATGATGATGGCGTCAAGACTTTGTACGAAAATCCAGACCCGAATGGTGATGGTGACCCGGCCGATGCTCAAAACAGTCACAACGGTTATCTGCTGCCAGATTACCTTGACAATGACGACGATGACGATGGTGTCGGCACAATCTTTGAACTCTCAGATCCGAACGGTGATGGTAACCCAGACGATGCCGTAGATACGGATGGCGATGGCGTTGCAGACTACCTTGATCAAGATGATGACGGCGACACGCTGAAAACTATTTTTGAATACAGCGATCCTAACAATGACTTAGATCCAAGTGATGCGCTAGATACGGACACGGATAGCATTCCAAACTATCGTGACCCAGATGATGATGGTGACAGTGTCGATACGATTTACGAAGATCCAGATCCAGATGGTGACGGTGACGACAATGACGCAATTGACACTGACACAGATACGACTGCGAACTACTTGGACGCTGACGACGATGATGATGGCGTCAATACAATTTTTGAAGACCCAGACCCGAATGGTGATGGGAACCCAGATGATGCCCGCAACACGCATGGCACGGTTACGCCAGACTATCTAGACACTGATGATGATAACGACGGGATTGCCACCATCTACGAAGATCCAGACCCGAATGGTGACGGTGATCCTGCTGACGGGCTCGACTCTGATGGGGACGGTATTCCAGATTTCATCGATCGTGACGATGATGAAGACGGCACGCTGACCAGCGGCGAAGACCCAGACCCGAATGGGGATACTGACCCAGCAGATGCGCTTGATTCAGACACGGACGGCGTTCCAGACTATCTCGATGCGATTGATGATGGTGCCGATGCTGACGGGGACGGCATCAGTAATGGGTTTGAAGGCGCAGATCCGAATAACGATGGTAACCTAGCTGATGCGCTAGACACAGATGCCGATGGTACGCCAGATTATCTGGACACTGACGATGACGAAGACGGGATTCCAACCCTTCAAGAAAACGCTGACCCGAACGGTGATGGCGACCCCGCAGATGCAGCCGACAGTGACACTGACGGCACGCCAAACTATCTTGATGAAGATGATGACGGCAGCAATGTAGACACAGCCTTAGAGCAGAACGCACCAAACAACGGTGACGCCAACGATGATGGCATTCCAGATGCTGAGCAAAATCACGTTGCGTCTTTCCCTCATGCTGAAATCACCAGTGGCTATGTCACTATGGAATCACAAGGGGACTGTGCTGAGTTCTACTTGCATGCAGCAATTGTTGAAGGTGACATTGCGTTGCAAGACGTGATGTATGACTATCCGTTTGGCCTCATCGATTATCAATTGGGCTGTGGTGACTTAGGCGAACAGAGCGATCTCACGCTACTCATTCATGAGTTAGATGACCCAACAGGGTTGGTGATGCGCAAGTATGGCCCAGTGACCCCAGGGAGCGCCACCAGCGATTGGTACGACTTCCCTGCAAACTTTTCAACTACTGTCATTGGCGGACAGACTGTCGTGATGGTGACCTTCTCTTTGACTGATGGCGTCCTTGGGGATGACTCAGTTGAAGACGGTATGATTCTAGATCCATTTGGAATTGGTGTAGAAAGCGATGACGTTACCCCAACCGCAACCGCGACGAACACACCAATGTTCTCTATTGCCCCAACTGCAACGGCAACAAACACGGCTACCGCGACCAGTACGCCAACGTCAGCCCCCACGAGTACGGCAACGCTGACACCAACTGCAGAGATTGCACTCCAGTCGCAGTCTGACGCAACAAACACTCCGACCCCAACGAATACGGCAACCGCCACGTTCACAGCAAGCCCAACCGGCACAAGCGCGGCGACAAATACGCCAACGCGCACGCCGACGGCAACAAATACGGTAGGACCCGGCACGGTTGTCCCAACAGGCACCAATACAAATACGCCAACGCCAATTGCAACAGCAGCGCTAGAGAATACAGCGACGAACACGCCAACACCTACCAATACGGCAACATCTGAGCCGACCGCAACCCCGCAGGACACAACCGCTTCAACTGACGCTGATCAGATGGCGAAGCTATTTGTGGATGTCAGAGCGAATGCAGCCGTGTCTCAAATTGGTGACAATATTGTGTATCGTATTTCGGTGATGAACGAAGGGAATAAGCAAGCCCAAGATGTTGCACTGCGAACCATCTTGCCAGAGCAACTGACTTATATTGGTGGGTTTAGCTCAAAAGGCCGCGTTGAATTCGACAATGAGAAGCGCGAGTTATATGCAGAATTGACTGACATTCCGGTTGGTGAACTGGTAACGATCCGCGTGACGGCCAAAGTGAATGAAAATGCCCAAGCCGGCGTGCCGATTGAAACCTTTGAGTTTGCGGCAGACGCAAATGCGGCCACCGAACTCAAGACGAATGTTGCAGGTGTGCAGGTCATTCCGAGTGAATTGCCTGAGACGGGCGTGTTCAATGCGCAATTTCTCATTATTGCCGGCATTGTGGCGTTGTTACTGGCAACAGCTGGCTGGGCGCTGGTCTTTGGTGGCCTCGTGACTAAATTTGCCAAGCGATAACGCCTGAGATTGCTTTCAACCCCTCAAGGACTTTTGCTCACTGAGCTTGTCGCCTGCAGGTAAGGCTTGCCACTAGTGACAATGTGGCATTTCGACAGGCTCAATGCGCTCTGACATCCGAAAGTCCTAATCCCTTGAAGTCATTGCGGCTCCTCATTTACGAGGAGCCGTTTTGGTTTGGTTACTGTGGCATGGCTTACCTAGACGCGCCAGTCGCTGCCTTCGCTTGATGCCAACTTTTGCGCACTAACAATTTCTCAGTCATGTTACGGAGAGCTCGACTGAAATCTCACTTATTTACCTGAATTTGCGGTAGCCCGCAGCGCCTAATTCAGTGGCTGAATCTTGCATTGGTGTGAAATGTCCACCTATGACGGTGGTCGTAAATCAGTAGTACAGGTGCATTTGCTAAAGATTCTCTTAAGCCTGCCCAACCAAGGTAACCAGATTCTTACTTTTTATTTTTCCTCAATAAAAAACAATCCAACCTCAATTTTGCAAAATGTGTAATTACTTACACTAAGAGTGGAGAAAAACTTGGATCGTATAGGAAATTTTATGGCACGTATTGTTACTTCACCAGCAGCTGCAAAGCGCTTGTTACTAATTGGGATCGCATCCCTGTTGGCTTTGTTGCTTAATGCAAGTAATGTGTCTCTGACTTTCGCATTTGGCGACTCAGCAGAGAACACCCAACCTCCAGCAACTGAAATTTATATCAATGAGGTGTATTTCAATGGTGATGGCTCTGCCAATGACCAAGACTGGATTGAGTTGGTAAACCTTGGTATCACGCAAGATGAGAATTTTGGCGACTACTATTTGTGTGTGCAAATTCAGTGTGAAAAAATCAAGACATTTTATGGGGACGACCCTAATCCCCCATATGAAGATTTTGCGCCGGGTGATGTGCTCGTGTTTTACTGGGACTCAGATATTCCCAAAAAAGATGTGACAGTTGCCCTTTACACGCACTATCCAAACGTGTTCGATGAAGCGCAATTTAAAGACGTCATGGTCGACTTTCTGTTTTGGGATACAGACGTGTCAGACGTTCCCTATTTTGCTAACTATGCACTTGAAGCGAACAAGGGCACAGTGCTTGAAGTCGATTATAAGAAAGTAAAAGATGACGAATCGATTAGTCGGGTAGAAACCCCTTACCGCGCAGCGCAAGCAGGGACGGTGGATCCTACGACTGATGAACCACTGCCGATGTTCTCAGTTCAGACATGGTCTGAACTGAACCATAACCCTGGCTATGGACCTTATGTGCGCCTCACACGTCCACATGACGGACGTGAGTTTGAAATTGGAAACGACATTCCATTTGCATTCTTTTTCTTCAACTTAGATCAGAATTTTGAGTTTGGCGATGATGAAATCCTCAAGCTCTATATGAATGGGGACTACCTCGCAACGTTTGCTGAAGGCGATTATCCGAGTGCAGTTTTCAATGAAGATATGTTTGCGGAATTTGCGGCGCTGGAGGCTGGTGTCTATGACTTGCAACTCAAGCTAGAAACCAATGGCACCTTAGCGACTGACGTGGTTATCCCAGATGATGTTGCTTCCTTTACTGTGATTGATCCAAATCCAGTCACTCCAACGGAAACGCCAGAGCCAGCTCCAACCGATGCGCCACCAACGGAAACGCCAGAACCAACGGCTACCGACGTGCCACCGACGGAAACGCCTGAACCAACAGCAACGGATGTGCCACCAACTGAAGAACCAACTGTTGTGCCACCGACCGAAACCCCAGCAACTGTTGTGCCGACTGATGAACCGGTCGAATCGCCGGTGTCTGACGCACCACCAATTGCTGAATCAAATGTAGAGCCAACGGCGACAAATACAGTAGAACCAACGGCAACGGACGTACCACCGACGGAAACACCGGAGCCAACTGCGACAGAAGTTCCGGCGACGGAAACGCCTGAACCAACCGCAACAGATGTGCCTCCGACAGAAACACCAGCGCCAACTGCGACCGATGTGCCACCGACGGAAACACCTGAACCAATACCTACATTCCAAGTTGACACAGACGGGTTGTCATTCGAAGCAGAATGTCCAGAAGGGGAAAATGCTTGTCGCGATACAGACAAAGACGGTATCCCAGACTGGGCCGACGCCGATGACGAAGACGATGGTCTAGATACCGCATTGGAAAACCCAGACCCGAACGGAGACGGTGATCCTTCTGACGCGCAAGACACCGACAAGGACGGGACGCCTGACTATCTAGACTCAGATGATGACGGTAACGGTGTTGACACCATTGTTGAAGTCAATGCTCCCAATGACGGTGATGGCAATAACGATGGTACACCAGATGCGTTGCAAAATAATGTTGCGTCGTTGACCACGGCTGAAGACGATGAAGAATATGTCACCGTTGAATTTGAAGGGACGTGTGAAGATCTCGTCGTAGACAATACGCTGCGCGAAGACGAAGTCGTCCGTGACGATGAAGACTACGACTATCCATTTGGTCTCATTGACTACCGCCTTGGCTGTGGAGAAACTGGTGGCGAAAGTGAAGTGACCCTCATCTTGCACGACGTTAGCGATCCGGAAGGGCTTGTATTGCGGAAGTTTGGGCCAACAGAGCCAAACGGCCCAGTGACCGACTGGTACGAATACGACGCTGAATTTGACACTATCGAAATTGATGGCAAAACGGTTGTCACCGTGACCTTCACCCTGCAAGACGGGATGTTCGGCGATGACACTGCGGCTGATGGCATCATTTATGATCCATTAGGGATTGGTGTGAGCACCGGCGATAATCCAACAGCAACACCAACTGCAACGAATACAGCAACGCCAACGTTTACGCCGCAAGCAGGTAGCAACCCAACAGCGACCAATACGGCAACGCCTACATTTACCCCGCAAGCGGGCGCAACTGCAACGAATACGGCAACGCCAACGTTTACGCCGCCAGTTGGGGCGACGGCAACGAACACCGCAACAGCGACCTTTACGCCACAAGCCGGTGTCGCTACCAACACTGCAACGCCAACGCAGGTGAGTAATCAAACGACAAGTGCGGCTACGTCTACTCCCGTTGCCGTTGCGCAAACTAACAATGTCATCAATGACAATACCGTTGTCACGGCAAACTTAGAAGCACCAAACACGGCAACCCCAGTGCCAACGCCAACACCAGCGACTGCACCACAGCTCTTAGTAGATGTCCGCAGTAATGCCGCAATTGGCAGAGTTGGGAGTGACTTGGTCTACACCATCTCGCTTTCTAACCAAGGCAATGAACCGGCAGATGATGTCGTGGTGCGTTCAGAACTCTCCCCACAGCTGGACTACATCGGTGGGTTTAGCGAAAAGGGCAAGGTCAGCTATGACAGCGCGACCCGTGAAATTGTGGCCGAACTGGACACGCTGGGTGTTGCGCAGACGATTGAAATTCGCGTCACGGTGAAGGTCAATGAAACCGCAACTGCCGGTGTTGCAATTGACAGCTTTGCGCTTGTGGCCAGTGCAGATACCACGACTGAAATTCGCAGTAATGTGGCGGGCGTGCAAATTATTCCAGATGCTCTCCCAGAAACAGGGTTCTTCAACCCAATGATGTTCATCATTGCTGGAATAGCGGCTCTAATTGTTGGCGTCGTGGGGGTCTTCATGATGTTCGGTGGCGCAGTGTCCTCTGTTACAAAGCAGCGCTAACCGTTGCTAACATATAAACGTGCAAAAGCCCGTGTTTGAATTTTCAAGCACGGGCTTTTTATTTCCCCAGATTTAGTACCTTACTAATGTTATTCCTGCTGCAAATCAACCAAGGTCACAGTTACGTCGAAATAATATTTTTTCTCAACAAACCTCAATTGACTCTAAACAATCTAATCTGCGTGACATTCTAGACTAACTATTGAGGACAAAGGCACTTTATTTAGACGATAGACGGTACTAAGTTTTGGTTTTACGAAAAGAACTCGCTGATTGGTTTCGCAATAACTGGCTTCGCACGCTTGGCCTCATTGGTGTGTTGCTAGGATTCACATTTCAAATTCCGTTTGAATATGGTGCAACTAGCAATCTATTAGTGTCTACTGAGGTGTATTTGCCAGTGGTGTTCAAACCCACCGGACCAACACTCGCAAATGACAGCGTCTTCTCAATTCGCGTGATCTCAGATGACCACAATGCGATTGAGGCGACCAATCAACCCATCTCTTTGCGGGTCTCGCGCACAGGTGGACTCGGCGCAATCATCCTTGAAGTTGCGACAACAGGGTCAGACAACGCTGCGCTCAGTTCTGCGTCTGGAACAGACTATATTCTGCGAAAAACAGACGGCACCGTCATCGATAGTTTTATTGAATTTGGCGTTGGACAGTGGGCGCAAGACATTGAGATTGTTCCTGTTCCGGACGACACGCTTGAAGTGCCTGAAGAACTCAACTTTGCACTTGTTGAGCATTCGGATTATCAAATCAATCCAACGAACCGTAGTGTTGAGATGAAGATTCTTGACGATGCGCCCGGCATTACCCAAGACAGCTTGTTGTTATTTGCACAAATGCATGCTGAAGGGGATGCCGACACAAACGCTAACGGATTAGCCGCCCTGCGCCTTTCAAATGACAATAGCTATGCCATGCTTGACATGGAATATAGCAACCTCACTTCAGAACAAACCGCAGCGCATATTCACGTTGGAACGCCACTCAGTGGCCCAATTGTCTACAGTGTGGGCATGGGTCAGATTAATGGAGATCGGTGGGATATTGAAGCGGCGCACCACTTAGTCACCAATCAAGACACGTTAGACGCGCTAATCGGTGGGCACTTGTATATCAATGTGCACAGTGCAGACTATAACGGCGGTGAGATCCGCGGGACGTTTGCGCCGGTTGAAGGGGGCATTGCGATGCAAGTGCCGCCAGACCCAGACCCGATTGCATCTTTGACTGGTGCTGAATTAGAACGCGACATTGCGCGCTTCTTGACGCAAGCAACCTTTGGCCCCACACCGGCGACGGTAGCAGACATGCAAACCCGCGTTGCCAATCATGGTGGGGATCGTATTGCGGCATATACCGAATGGTTAGATGAACAAATGCTGTTAGAAGCGCCTTCTGCGGCAGACTTTTCATTGGCGCAAATGCGCATGTATGCCGAGACAAACGGCACCAACATCAACTGGGGCGCTAGAGTGTCTGGGTTTGAACCTGCTTGGTATACCGGCGCTGTGTATAGCAAGGCCCAACTCCGTGAGCGCATGGCCTTTGCCCTAAGTGAAATTCTTGTCATTTCGCAGGGTGACAATGCGTTACGTGCAAATCCGTGGATGATTGGTAGCTATTACGACATGCTCAAAGGGCATGCATTTACTGACTATCAGACTCTTTTGACCGATGTTTCCACACATCCGGCAATGGGGAATTACTTGTCACATTTGCGCAACAGTATGGAACGTGTCGATGGTGACGGGAACGTCATCTCGTCACCGGATGAAAACTATGCGCGCGAAGTCATGCAGTTGTTTTCAATTGGTCTCGTGCAATTGCACCCAGATGGCTCCATTAAGCTCAGTTCAGAAGGTCTGCCAACGCAAACCTATGACCAAACCGACATTACCGAACTGGCGCGCGTCTTTACCGGCTGGGGCTATGCGGTCACCACGCCTGACAATGGCGTCACCGATTCCACCATTGAGAACACCAATTTCAACTTTGGTGGCTACTCTAGAGACAACCAAGCGTATTACCACCCCCACTTCATGCAATCGATGAAGATGTTTGAAGACAATGGCTTAGACCCGACACAAGGTGGGTATCAGCGGTATCACGACAATTTACAAAAGACGATTCTTGGCCAGACCTTCCCGGCTGGACAAACGGGCGAACAAGACCTTGATCAGGCCATGGCGATGTTGGCGACACACGCAAATACGGCGCCCTTTATTAGCTACCGCTTGATCCAACGCTTAGTGACATCGAACCCGTCGCCAGGGTATATCTACCGCGTTTCGCAAGTCTTTACCAATACAAATGGTGACTTAGGTGAAGTGCTCAAAGCGATTTTGCTGGATCCAGAGGCGCGCAATTTAGATCACCTGAACCGCGTTAGCCAAGGGCGTTTGTCAGAACCGCTGGTGCGCTTAGCTGGCGCGTTACGCACGATCAATGCGACGTCTACCTTGCATAACGATTTTCAACTAATTACGCTCAACTCTTTTGGACTTCCAGTTGAACAAAATGCGCTGTATGAAGCGAACACCAGCATTATTTATATTTCGCAAAATTCCATGCTGTATGGCGATGGGTTGCGGCAGTCCCCGTTGTATGCGCCAAGTGTTTTCAATTGGTTCTCACCAGACTACGTACCGGCTGGCGCTGTTTCGGAAGCTGGTTTGGTCACGCCCGAAATGCAGATTGCCACTGAAAACAACGTCATCAATACCTACAACACGTATCAGAATCTTGCGCTTTGGAGCGGGATTTGGGGGCAGCGCCCGCAACACAATGGTGAAGTTGCGAAGGTGGTCTTCCCGGTCACCTCGCCATTCCACGACATTTATACCGCAGCATTAGATACCAATGATGACAATTTATTCACATCGGTAGATGAAACATTTGATGACCCCAACGCCATCCGCAACGCCTCAGCTGCACTGGTAGATGCTTTGGATCTCTATCTATGTGGTGGCTATCTGGCTGCAAATGCAACTGGTGACACGCTCACAGATCCTCGTGAGATTGTGATTACGGGCGTCTATGACGCGCACTTCTGGCGCGATGGCGGCTCAGACGAAGCTGCCGCAACGGCTCGTGATCGTCGGGTCCGTGAAGCTGTTTTATTACTTAGCACTGCACCACAGTGCATCATGCAACACTAATTTACAATGACGAACTCTAGCAAAACGTTTTCCCGCCGTGAATTTCTACGCCAAGCTGCGTGCGCTGGCGTTGGCTTAGGTCTCACGACTATGGTCAATCAGCTTGCGCCATTACGGCTGGCGTCGGCGGCGTTAGCACAGCAAGATCTAAACGATTACAAAGCTCTGATTTGTATCTTTTTGTCTGGTGGGAATGACTCGAACAATTTGCTGGTGCCTATGGGGTCCTCCGCAAGTAGCGACCTACGCGCCGATTATGAAGCGGGTCGGGGGCAACTGGCATTGTCTGAAGGTATGCATTCGTTGAATCTGGCGAATTCTGGTACAGCATTCAACAAATTCCACGGTGGGTCTGTACACTCAATGGGGCTACATCCCAGCGCCCCTGAACTCGCAACGATGTTCAACTCAGGTGATTTGGCGCTGGTCTGTAACGTTGGCTCACTGGCATTTCCAATTGAAAGTCGGCAAGACTTGGTGGATGGACGTGTAGTCTTGCCGCCCTCTCTCTATTCGCACTCTGACCAAGTCATGCAGTGGCAAACGTCAATTCCAGACCAACCGTTTGAAACCGGCTGGGGCGGGCGGATTGCAGACTTGTTACACGGTGCTTACAACAGTGATGCCTCACGGGTTTCGATGTCAATGTCAATGAATGGCATCAATGCTTTCCAACGTGGAATTAGCAACGAAACATCTGCATTTTCTGTTGGCACTAGCGGTGTGACACCCATCAAAGGCTTTGGGACAAGCTATAGCGCTGCTTATTCCGGCGACTCAACGTTTCATGACCCTGTCTACAAAACCAATGAGCAAGGGCATCGTTTAAAAGCTATGGAAAGCTTGGTGAAGTTGACGCATGCTAATCTCATGGAAGACGCGTATGCTAACAAAATTGTCAGCGCGCGTAATGTTGAAGACGCCATTGGTGACGCGCTGATCCAAGCCGATAACAGCGGCGTCGATTTTGATAGTCACTTTGCGGCGATTGATACAAACCTTGCGCGCCAAATGAAAATGGTAGCGCGTCTAATTGCCGGACGCTCATTCCTTGGCAATCGTCGACAAGTTTTCTTTGTCAGCGTCGGCGGCTACGATATTCACAAGAATCACTTGGCCGCTCATGCAGATTTGATGGATGAGTTGTCTAAATCCCTCGCTGCCTTCCGCAGTGCCATGATTGATGTGGGGGACTGGGATAAAACCGTTGCATTCACAGCGTCAGACTTCAGCCGCACGTTCACGGCCAATGGCCCTAATGCTGAAGATGGGACGGACCATGCGTGGGGCAGTCACATGGTGGTGGCTGGTGGCCCCGTCATTGGTGGTCAGCTATATGGCTATTACCCCTCACTCAAAGTTGGCGATCAAGAAGGCTCAATTGATGCCCACACGACACGTGGACGCTGGATCCCATCGACGGCGGTGGACCAATATTCAGCCGTGCTAGCGCGCTGGTTTGGCGTTGAAAGTAATGCCATGGAAGAGATCTTCCCGAACTTAGGCCGCTTCAATAATCCATTCACAAGCACTGAACCAAACTTGGCGTTCCTGCCAATGTTTTGACCTGACAGATATTAAGAACTAGGCAGCTGTCTACTTAATAGGCGGGACTATAGATTAGTGATTAACTTCAGATAGCGTAGTCTGAAGAAAAATTTGTCTAAAATCTGGCGTGAACTTCATAGAATTAGTTTTTAGTTCCCAAGCAAACCTTCATCCCAAACTCCAATAGAAAGCCATATACTTTAAATACGTCTACAACATCGGAATGAAGCGGTTGTGGACGTATTTAGATGCGCAACTTAAACCTCATTGCTCCCAAGCGTCAGCTAGCGGTATTTGAAACTCGACTTCAATATCGCCTTACGACAAGCCTGCTACTCATCATGGCTTGTCTTGCGTTGGTTAACTCACTTGTGCTCATCACGGTTTATCCGCTGACCTCCATTACATATTTGTCAGGCTGGGCGTTTACGCTGACGATGTTTACCGCGTATTGGTTGAGCCGAACGAAAGGCTTTGAGATTAGTGTGTTTGTGGCTGTCATCGGGTTCCTTGGATACATTGGTCTTGCCATTTTTGATCAATTTCAAACGGACCGTCTGTTCAGCGGAACGCTGTACTGGCTCCTGCCTTTGCTTGTCTTCGCTGGGATTACCCTGTCGAATAGGCGTTTCGCAATTTTGACCGGCGTTGTCACCATTTTGATGTTGGCGCTGATTTTGTCGCAGCCGATCATGATTGAACAAGGCTTTCTGCGCCCAGTTGGCGTGATTCTGTCTGTGTGTGGTCTAGTTTGGTACGCCAGCCGACTGCGTGAAGATGATCGACGACAGTTGCAACAACAAGCGGTTGAACTGAAAAAATTGAATCAAAAGCTAGATGACCAACTGATGATCAAGGCGTTGGAAGTGACCCTTGTGAATGACGAACGTTTACGTACAGAGCAGGCCCTGCGTGCCGCGCAGCGCTTGCAAACGGTTGGTGTCTCAGCCAGTTCTATTGCCCACGATTTCCGCAACTTGGTGGCAGCGGCACGCATGCAAATTGAATTGTCGCTGCGTCATTTAGATGAAGACCATCGCGCGTTTCGGCATAGCATGAAGGCCAACGACACGCTGCTGAACACGATTAGTCTCATCAATCAGCTTTTGGTGTATACCGGCGAGCTTGAATCGAACGTGTCTGAAGTTGAGCTCACGTCATTTGCACATCAAACCTGCGAAGCACTGCGGCTGCTGATCCCAAGTAACGTGAGCTTGGTGCATGACTTGGAAGATGCCCCGCCTTTGCGCGTACAAGCCAATCCGGCGCAATTACAGCAGGTGATCATGAACTTGGTTATCAATGCGTCTGAAGCAATTGATGGCGGAGGTAAGGTCTATGTCATGTCTGACTTCGTATCCTATTCTGACATTGACGAGCCAAATTTTACCCATGGTAACGAACGTTGGGTGCCCGGAGACTATGCAGTCCTGCGCGTCAGTGACGACGGCTGTGGGATGTCATTAGAAACGCAACGCAAAATCTTTGATCCGTTTTTCTCCACAAAGGCCAAGGAAGGTCGCGGACTTGGAATGGCAGCAATCCTAAGTATCTTGGAAGAACACAAGGCCTTACTTATGCTAGATAGCGAAGAAGGTGTTGGGACAACGTTCTGCATCTTCTTACCGCATACCCAGTCGGTATCAGAAGCAGACAGTATCCCGATGCTCGCGTAACCCGCGTCACAGGCAATTCTCCAGTTGCAGGCATACAATTAGATATGCCAACCCCCAAAGATCGAATTAGACAATTTGCTGTGCCCACCACGATGGGCTTTTTCCTGTTTATGAACTGGTGGACGGGCGCAGTGCGGCTTGGCGGCGTCACGCAAGGCGAGATTGCGTTTATGTTCCCCACACTGTTCACGCCAGAGTTTTACGTGTTCTCTATTTGGGGCATTATTTACATGCTGCTGATTGGCTATGCGGTGTATCAACTTGTGCCGGGACAAAGTGCGCGACCTATTCACCGGGCGATTGGTTGGCCGCTGACCATTGTCAATGTCATTGGCGGTGTCTGGTTGGTGACATGGCATTTGCTCTATCTATGGTGGTCGGCGCTTATTTTGGCAATAATGTTGGCACTGGTACTGACAGTCTTTATGCGACTAGGCGTAGGGCGTCACAAGGTCTCGGAGCTAGACTTCATCTTCTGTCATTTGCCGTTTTCAATTTACCCAGCTTGGTTGAGCGTGGCGCTTATTGCGAATATTGCAATTGCCTTGAAGCAAATGAGCTGGTCAGGGTTTGGCATTTCAGAGCCAGTCTGGACAGTGGCGTTGATGACGATTGCAAGTCTCATCGCAATTACGGTGCAGATTCGCTATTGGTCGCCGGCTTTTGTGGCGGTGCTGGTCTGGGCATTTAGCGGCATTTGGGTGCGGAACGGCGATATTGCGCCCATTGGCACGATGACGCTCTTGCTTTGTGCGCTGCTGATTGCGTTTGTCTTAGTCCGCGGTCGTAAACGATTAGCGACTATTCTGTAGCATTGGCCACAAGCTTGATCTTGATCTCAAACGCATCAGCCACTTCTACGATCTTTGGCACTTTGGGTGGATCAACATCAAAGTCAGTCATGAGTAAAGTGGTGGATGCTTCGCCACTAACGATGGTGTCTGAAACAGTCGCAGTTGTCGCAAAGCTCACAGGCTGCGTCACGCCGTGAATGGTCAAGTCCCCAACTAAGTCAAAATTGAGCTGTTCGCCCGTGCGGGTCACGTTGGTCGCCTCATGAAGATCGAACGTTGCCGTTGGATATCGCACGGATTCAAGCCAGTTGACCTTCAGAATTTCATCACGCTCCGCTTTACTTGTGCGCAGCATCGTCAAATCGACAGTAATTTGTCCGCCGACTAAGGTTGGTTCAACCTGTGTAAAGTCGATGGCGATCTCCCCTTTGATCGCGCGGGTGGCGCCAATCGTCGTAATCTCGCCATATCTCGGATTCGACCGCAACAGCTCACTTGCATTTTCCAAGAATGTTTCAGTAATGATGTAATTGGCGTTGGACTGACTGGGACTAACTTTGAAAACGGTGGCTGCTGCTGGGTAAGGTGCAGGCGCTTCGGTTGGAGACACAGGTGAGGTTTGCGTCTGACTACAGGAGGCAATTAGAAACGCAAACAGAAGTAAAGGCCAATATCGCATATAGGGAATTGTATCGACATTGGTGGCTTAACGACAAAGCGCCTTTCTTGAAGAAAGACGCTTTGTAAATCGACTTAGCTTTTGTTGGCGGCCATCAAGTCTGTAAATTGCTTGAACAGCTTGCG
>JAHDIM010000005.1:0-6228 GCA_020630805.1 Anaerolineales bacterium | reverse complement strand
CGACTTAGCTTTTGTTGGCGGCCATCAAGTCTGTAAATTGCTTGAACAGCTTGCGTGCATCGTGTGGGCCGGGGGAGGCCTCAGGGTGATACTGCACGCTGAAGGCTTTCAGGTCGTCACAGCGCAACCCTTCAACACAGTCGTCATTCAGATTGATGTGCGACACCACAACGTTGTCTGGAAGCGAGTTAGCATCGACTGCAAAGCCGTGGTTATGCGAACTAATTTGGACTGCTTTGGTATCAGTCTCTTGCACAGGTTGGTTCGTGCCACGGTGTCCAAATTTCAGCTTATATGTTGTCCCGCCAAGGGCTAACCCTAGCAACTGATGGCCGAGGCAAATGCCAAACAACGGCTTCTTCCCAAGCAACCCTTTCACTGTTTCAATTGCATAGCCAACTGCTGCTGGATCGCCAGGGCCATTTGATAAGAAAATGCCGTCTGGGTTCATTGCGAGCACGTCTTCAGCGCTAGTGCTGGCGGGTACCACTGTGACGGTGCAGCCGTAGTCTGTCAACAGTCGCAAAATATTGCGCTTGATGCCAAAGTCAAAGGCTACGACCTTGTATTGCGCGGGGTCCGCTTGGCGTTCTTTGCCAACGCGCCATTCGTCTGGCCAGCCTTCTTCCCAGTGATACAACGCTTCACAGGTGACTTCGCTGGCAAGGTCAGCCCCTTCCATGTCACGGGCGTTCTTCGCCATGTCAACCAGTCGGTCTGGATCAACATTGACAGATGAGATTGCAGCGCGCATGGCTCCGACAGTGCGAATGTGTTTGACGAGTGCGCGGGTATCCACATCAGTAATCGCGACAACGCCCTGATCTGTAAGGTAGTCTGGCAAGCTTTTGGTGCTGCGATAGTTGCTCACAATTGGGCTAACAGACCGCACAACAAATGCTTCTAGCCACGAACGGTCTGATTCATCGTCTTCTGGTGTGGTGCCGTAGTTTCCAATGTGTGGTTGCGTCATCACCACAATTTCGCCGTGGTAAGACGGATCGGTCAGGATTTCTTGATAGCCGGTCATGCCCGTGTTGAACACGATCTCGCCCGTGCGTTCACCAATGGCACCAAACGCAGTGCCTGGCCACAGTGTGCCGTCTTCAAGTGCCAATAACGCTGGAGTTTTGTTGGTCATAAATTGAACAAGGAGTTGAATAGATCCTAAAAATTGCCGCCAAAGTTTAGCACACGCACATGGCAGAATTGTTCAGGAGTTCTTTACAGAAATTTGGAGTTCAATAGCAACAGATTTACGAAGTTACCAATCCCAGTCTTGCAGCGTGGTCAGCATCGCACGATTGACTAGGTCAAGATGGAGTGGGGTGATAGAGACATGTCCGCTGGCAATTGCGCCACTGTCCGTGCCCGGAATGTCTTCTGCACTCGGATGGTCGCCTGCCACCCAGTAGTATTTGTTGCCGCGTGGATCTAGGCGTTCATCTAAGCGGTCATTGTAGATGCGCTCACCTTGGACAGTGATTTGCGTTCCTTTTATATCTGCGGTTGCTAATCCTGGAATATTCACACTCAGAATGGTGCGACTAGGTAACCCTTTCTCTAAGACTTGTGAGGCGACTGTCTTGGCAATTTCCGCGGCTGGTGCATAGCGCACTTCGCGGTTATAGGCGACTGAGAATGCAATGCTAGGGATATTGCTAAACGCTCCTTCGAACGCTGCTGAAACGGTGCCAGACGCTGTCACGTCTTGCGCTAAGTTCAACCCACGATTGATCCCAGCGACCACTAAATCTACTTCATCGATTGCGCCTAACGTTGCCAATGCGACGCAGTCGGCGGGGGTGCCATCACACTTGAATGCCCGTGTGCCGTCAGACAGCCGCGCTTTTAGAATGCGCAGCGGTCGCCCCAGCGTGCGGGCATGCCCAATTGCAGACCGATTTACGTCAGGTGCTAGCACAGTGACATCGCCAAGTTCGCGCATGGCTTGGGCTAGCGCCAAAATGCCAGGTGCGTCTACACCGTCGTCATTTGTAACCAGAATATGGGGCATAAAACGTCCTTTAGATGAGTTGCTCAACGAGTTTTTGTTTCAATGCAGTGTAGCGGTCGCACTGCATGCCACATCCGCGGATGTCATCAATATATGGCAGATAGGCTTGCACCGGATAGCCTTTGCACAGCCAGTCAAAATAATCTTGCACAATCGCGGCTTGTTTTTCTAAGTCGAAGTCGTGAATGCGGTAGCCCATCGCGCGGGCTTTTTTTAGACCGTAGACGCCACCATAGTTGTAGGTTTGTAATCCATCTTCAAACTGAACTTTGAGCGCGAGCCACGCATAGCGCCAGCCAATCTGTTGAAACTGCCATACATGGGTCAACTCATGGAGAAGCCAGCCATGCATGTAATTGTGCGAATCTTCGGCAGTGACGGGGGTGCGCGGCAGAGTTTCGGGAAAGTAGACTCCGTTGCCTAGCGCAACAGCATTGCTGCGCTGCTTAGGGCGCGGTGGCATACTTCGCAGCCAACGACCAATGTTATCGATGCCATTGGGGAAGCGTACGTTTTCGTACACCCAAACGCGTTGATATTCAATTTGGTCGCCAAAAATAGCTTCTGCGTTGGAAATTTCCCAAGGATAAAGACGCCGCCGACTCATGCTGCAATGGTAACTGTGTTGTGGGGGATGCGCTACAAATTGCTACAAATTGCCAGTTTCTATGGCACTTAGTAAGCCTTCACAGCAGCGCAGCAGCATGGCGTAGACATCGTCAAAGCCGCTGTCGCCACCATAGTATGGGTCAGGCACATCTCCGCGTCCGTTGGGATCGAAATCGCGCATTTTATGAACTTTGGCTTCATCTTCAGCGTTGCGCGCCAAGGCCAAGATGTTACGCCGATTAGAACTGTCCATGGCAATGATGACATCGAATGCATCGAAATCAGATGCAGTGAATTGACGGGCGCGGCTTGGCAAATGCAGATTGTGTTTATACCCAACGGCGATCGAACGCGGGTCGGCTCGCTTTCCAATATGGTAAGACGCTGTCCCCGCAGAGTCGATGTTGTACGTTGGGCTAAGCCCACGTTTTTCAACCAAATTAAGGAAGATTCCTTCTGCTAAAGGACTGCGGCAAATGTTGCCAAGACAAACGAATATTACTGAGGTCATATTTACTTTACTGGTCGTATAAGTGCAGCAATCGCTATGATCTTTATAAGAATCACCACAGCGGACTATACAAGATAAATAAACTGTAGTGAATTGTTCTTATGTTTACCGTGTGGGGTTTGTAGTTCGTTGGTAAGTCAGTTATATTTGATTGGTTTCGCTGTTTAGCGTTGCAAGAAACAATCCATACGGTAGAAATTGGGGTATATGTGTTTGTAAAAATTAAGTCCACTATAACCTGGCTAAGAGTAGTAGCACTTGGGATTATCGCGGTCAGCCTTTTGTTTCGGGTGCCTGTGAATCTCGGTGAAACGAGTACATTGTACTCTGCTTATTTGCACTATTTACCGTGGTCTGGTTTACAAGGTAATCTGCAAGTTACAGATGATGTGCGCCAAGCAGATCCAAGTGCTACGAGTGACATCGCTGCAACGCCTGAAGAAACTGCGACAGCAACCTTAACTTCTAGCCCGACAGCTGCAGCCACAGAAGAACCTGCTTCCTCCACCGCTGAACCAACCACTACAGAGACGCAAACAGCAGTACCAACAGATGCTAACACAGCAACGTTAGTCCCTTCAGTAACGACTGTTAGTGCTGACACACCAACGTCTGAACCAACAAGTTCAGATGCCTCCACCCCTGAACCCAATACTACAGTAGAGGCCGCAACGCCTACCGAAGCAACGGTCATCGAGACCCCAACGGTTGAGGCAACGCCAACTGAGCCGGTGCTGCAACCATATTCAAGCAACAATGTGTTTGCGTTGGAATTGGTATCGGCTTCTGCGCAAGCGATTGAAAAAACGGGACAAGCGATTACAGTTCGGATTTCTCGGACAGGTGATACCGATCCAATTACCGTAGACGTTGCCATTACTGGCGCAGCAGATGCCGCTCTGAGTTCTGCATCTGCGGCAGACTATGTCTTCAAAACCCCAGATGACACGCTGATCACCACCGAAGTGACGTTTGCAGACGGACAGATTGAGCAAGAGCTCATCATTGAACCCGTTTTAGATACATTGGTTGAAGTCCCAGAGCAATTGCAACTCTCGATTGTTGAAAATGCAGTTTTGTATGCCGTAGACGCAGCGCAGCAATCATTGGACTTAGAAATCTTAGATGATGAGGCCGGCGTAACTGCGGACAGCATTTCACTCATAGCGGATTTGCAAGTTATTGGTGGCGTGACATCGACCGCCACTGGTACAGCGACGGTGACGTTGTCTAATGACAATCGCCATTTGTTGCTGGATTTATCTGTTGCAGACTTGTCTTCATCGCAAACTGTCACTGAAATTTTGGCAGTCACCGCTGATGCTGATCCAGTTGTGTTCACTACGGCTAACGACCCTGTAAATGACGAACAGTGGGATTTTGTCGCAATTCACCATTTCGCGACTAACCAAGCCGTACTAGATGCATTGCTCAACGGTGAGCTCTACCTCAAAGTCAGTACGGATGACAATCCAGACGGTGAAATTCAAGGTGATTTTGTCCTAACCCAAAATACAGACAATGTTTTCCAAATTGAGTTGGTGTCTGCAACGAACCAAGCGATTGAAAGCACAGATCAAGCTGTAACGGTTCGGATTTCACGCACTGGGACAACCGACGCCATTACAGTGCCGATTGCACTTGCTGGCGCGGCAGATGCAGCATTCGCGTCTGCCTCTGCAACGGACTACACCATTTCATTATCAGGCGGCTCCGCCATTACCAACACTGTCGAATTCGCAGACGGTGAAATGGAGCAGGAATTGGTCATTGCTCCAGTGCAGGACACAATCGTAGAAGTTCCTGAGCAACTACAGATTTCAATTGTCGAGAATGTCACTGAATATCAAATCGAAGCAGCAATGCAATCAGTGGCAGTAGAGATTTTAGATGCTGAAACCGGTGTTACCGCTGACAGCGTCACACTCACTGCGGAATTGCTTCCGGAAGATGGCGTGGTAACAAGTGCAACTGCGTCCGCCACTGTGACCTTGTCCAATGACAATCGGTTTGCACTCATTGACTTGACCTTCGCAGACTTTGCCTCTGCGCAAACCGCGACGCAAATCCAAGTGGTCACTGCGGATGCAGAACCAATCATCTTTACGCCAAGCCTTGGTGAATTAGCTGATGAACAATGGGATATTGACGCTGTTGAACATTTTGCAACTAACCAAGAGACACTGAATGCGTTGCTTGCTGGTGAAATGTTTATTCGCATCATGACCGATGACTATCCAGATGGCGAACTGCGCGGCACGCTGATCAATCCACTTCAGACCGACAATGTCTTCCAAATTGAACTCGTTTCAGCAACAAATCAAGCAATTGAAGCAACGACACAAGCGGTTACGGTTCTAATTTCTCGTACTGGAACGTCAACAGATGCGTTGACCGTGCCAATTGAAATTACCGGGGCGACTGATCCAACGCAAAGCTCTGCAACGCAGGCCGACTATCAACTCAAAGCTGCAAATGGCACGTTCCTGACCACAGAAATTGAATTTGCAGCTGGCGAAACGGAAGTTGAACTTGTCATTGAGCCTGTTCAAGATGAACTGGTTGAAGTGCCAGAACAGTTGCGAATTCAACTGGTTGAAAATCCACTGCGTTACGACCTTGACCCGACACAACAATCGCTTGATTTAGAAATTTTGGATGGCGAAGCCGGCGTTGCTGCAGACAGCGTCAAGCTCGTTGCAGAGTTACTGCCCGAAGGGGGTGTCGTTTCAACCGCAACGGGTACAGCAACGTTGACACTGTCCGGTGACAATCGCTTTGCGCAGCTTGACTTGACCTTTGCGGATCTTAGCTCTGACCAAACCACGGCTCAAATTCAAGTTGTGACCGGCAGTGGTGACGAGATCATCTTTGATGCACCGTCAGGGGACTTGACCGCCGAACAGTGGGATATTTCCGCAATTCACGACTTTGCGACAGATCAAGCAACATTAGATGCGTTGTTAGCAGGTGAACTTTTCTTCCGCATCAGTACGGTGGATAACCCGACTGGTGAAATTAGTGGCGCGTTTATCTTGCCGCCCAATACTGACAACGTCTTCAATGTCGCGCTTGTTTCGGCGAACACGGA
>JAHDIM010000112.1 GCA_020630805.1 Anaerolineales bacterium | reverse complement strand
GCTTGACGCAAGAGGCGCGTGTATAAGTGGAAGCCAACGGAAGAAATGTAACCACTTTGCTTGGCACCCAGAATATCCCCAGCGCCACGCATTTCAAGGTCACGCATGGCGATGTTATACCCCGCACCAAGGTCGTTCTGCTCCGCAATGGTCTGCAAACGTTCGCGACCTTGTGGCGTAATGCCAGCATTGACACTGCCTTTGGCAGGCGTAAAGAAGTACGCATAAGCGCGGTTGGCACTGCGCCCGACGCGACCGCGAATCTGATACAGCTGCGACAGTCCAAACATATCCGCGCGTTCGATGATGAGCGTGTTGGCGTTTGGAATATCAATCCCGCTTTCGATGATGGTGGTACACAGCAGAATATCCAAGTCGCCCTTGGCGAACTGATCCATCACCTCAGCCAGCTTGTCTTCGCCCATTTGCCCATGCCCAATGCCAATGCGGGCTTCCGGCACAATCTCTTTCAAGCGATTCCAGCAAGACTGAATAGTGGTCACGCGGTTGTGCAGGTAAAACACCTGTCCACCCCGATCTAATTCGCGGCGCACGGCTTGGCGAATGAGACGCTTTTCGTAGTGACCGACATGCGTAATCACCGGCAGGCGTTCTTCCGGCGCAGTGTTGATGATGCTGATGTCGCGCACTCCAGTCAAGCTCATGTAGAGCGTGCGTGGAATTGGGGTAGCCGTCAGCGTTAGTACATCCAACTGCGTGCGCATGGTCTTGAGTTTTTCTTTGTGCGTGACCCCAAAGCGCTGTTCTTCATCGATGACCATCATGCCCAAGTCTTTGAACTGAATGTCATTTGACAGCAAGCGATGCGTGCCAACGATGATGTCGATGCCGCCAGCTTGCAGGTCATTGATGATATCGTCTTGCTCAGCTTTGCTGCGGAACCGTGACAGCATCTCCACCTTGACCGGATAGGCGGCAAGGCGTTCACGAAAGGTGTTGTAATGCTGCTGCGCCAGTACCGTGGTCGGCACTAAAATCGCCACTTGACGTCCGTCCATGACGACTTTGAAGGCGGCGCGCAGAGCGACCTCAGTCTTGCCATACCCCACATCACCACAGATCAAGCGATCCATGGGGCGGGCTTTCTCAAGGTCAGCTTTGACCTCATTGATGGCCTTCAACTGATCTTCAGTTTCAACGTAAGGGAATGAGGCTTCCAGCTCTTTTTGCCACGCGGTGTCTGGCGCAAAGGCATAGCCTTCTTGCGCTTCACGTTGAGCATACAGATTGAGTAACTCATCGGCGATGTCTTTGGCGGCGGCGCGGGCTTTCTCGCGCGTGCGCAGCCAGTCTTGCGTACCGAGGCTAGACAGCGACGGATTTGCGCCATCGGTGCCGACATAGCGCGTGAGGCGATCTGCTTGATTGATGGGCACATACAGCATGTCACCCTGCGCAAATTCGACCTGTAGATATTCGCGCTCATTGCGCCCCGACTTACGCGTGACCAAGCCTTGATAGCGCCCAATGCCGTGCTCCACATGCACGATGTAGTCATCGACTTGAAATTCGGTAAATTCGGCTTCGGGTGAAGAGCCGGTCTTAGGCTTGCGATAGCGGCGGCGCGGTTGTGGGCGTGCCCAGCCAAATAGCTCGGCGTCGGTCAGTAAGTAAAGGCGTTCACTGTTAGTCAGCTTGACGACAGCGCCCTCGGTTAGAGTGCCTTGGACAAAGTTGAGCTCGCCCGGTTCGGGAATGCGGGTGAGCGCTTCGGTTGGCGTAACGTACGTATCGTTGTCGCCCCAAACATCGGCCAGACGGGCAGCTTGACGCGTGACAATGACAACACGCTGTTCTTCCAACTTGAGGTTGACCAAGTGCTCCATGATCTCTTTGATCTTGCCACCCCAACGGTGCCCTGGCGTAAACTGATCTGCTAACGCATTTGAGATATCTGGATTATCTGCACCGTTCAGAATGACAGTGTTGTATTCCGAAAGCTGGTCATGCAGCACGCTCCAACTGACATTGGGGTGCGGTCCATCGTCTGGATACAAGCCAAGCTCAATTTGCTCTTGGCGCACGCTAAGCGCGTTTTCTTCATGCTCGTGAATCAGACCTTCAAATCCTTGCCAATGGTCAGCTACGACCAGCGTATTGCTGGGCATGTAGTCTAGCAAGGTGGCTTCATCGGAGTGGAGCCATGGCAGGTAATATTCAAGCTCGGCAAAGGTCGCGCCTTCGGCGAGTTTGACAAAATCGGCAGCGAATTCAGCAGGGATTTCGTCTTGACCCGTTTCAATGTCAGGTTGTTTGGGCCAGTGGGCGTTTAGCTGCGCGGCGACGTCATCCTTGTTGGTGAGCATCGTTTCACGCGCTGGCGTGATGGTGATTTGGGTCAGGGCATCTGTTGAGCGTTGGCTGACGGGATCAAAATGTCGGAGGGTATCGACTTCGTCGCCGAACAACTCGATCCGCACTGGGCGTTGCAGGTTGATGGGCCAGATGTCCAAAATGCCACCGCGGCGACTAAAGCGACCCGGCTCTACCACCAACGTATGCGGCTGATAGCCCGCACTTTGCCACGTTCCTAAAAGTTTCGACAGATTGATCTGCGTACCTGCTTTCAAGACGCTGCTGTTCTTGATGTAATCCATCCCCGGCAGGGTGCGGGTGAGCAACGCTTTGGCAGACGCCACCACGATTGGTGGATTGGTGAGTTCTTTCTGCGCCGCGACCGTTTTCTTAGCTTCAAAAACGGCGGCAATCGTTTCTAGGCGCTGACGGACCACGCGTTCTCCGCGCACACCGCGTTCATAGAATACTGTGTTTGGCTCGGCAAAGTGAAACAGCGGTGAATTCGGAAACCAAAAGCTCAGTTCTTCCAAAATCACCATCGCGCGGTCATTGCGCTCGGCCAGAATCAGAATTGGACGCTGTGAATCTTGCGCCAACGCGGCCATCAGCGGCACGCGCATCGAACGACCGACTTGCAACGTGGTGCGCGAATCTGACTCAGTCGCTTGTTCAACTAAGCGCTGATAGTCAGGAAGAGTGCGGAGGAGTGGGAGTACTCCAGAAATAATCATCAGGTAGGCTGATGAGTGACGAGTGATGAGTGAGGTAAACCTGAGTCTTGGGTAAACTTCACTCGTCACTTATCACTCGTCACTTAATAGTTTTGTTGAAGCGGCTCATGGTGTCTTCCACACCGTGTTTGATGAAGTGCTCAATTGCCGTGGCGCTTTCGACAAAGACTTGTTCCATGATTGGAATTTGTTGTTTGTCAAAGGCGCGTAAAACGTACGCGGCAGCGGGCATGCGTCCAGGCGGGCGGTCAATGCCAATGCGTAAGCGTGAAAACTCATTGGTGCTGAGACGATTGATAATCGAGCGCATGCCGTTTTGGCCGCCGTGACTGCCTTGTTTTCGGAAGCGCATTGCGCCAACGGGCAAGTCTAGATCGTCATAGACAATTAAAAGGTTTTCTAGGGGGATGTTGTAGTACTTCACCAGCGGCTGCACCGCTGCGCCGCTATCGTTCATGTAGGTCTGAGGCTTGGCCAAAATAACCTTGGTATCACCGAGTCGATAGTCAGCAATGAGCGCTTTGCTTTGTTTCTTGCCAAAGGTGGTGTTGTTGCGAATTGCCAGCACGTCAAGCACCATCCAACCGGCATTGTGGCGGTCCAGGCGATGTTCGCGGCCAGGGTTTCCAAGACCAACAATTAGAAAGGTTTCTTTCACAGGGGCTGCGGCGTCCTTCGGTGCTTCGCGCTGCTTTTTGAAGCGGCGTAGTCGTTCCAACATAAAGTGTCTTAAATGCAAAAATGAGGCACTGTGTGTGCCGCGGATATTGATCTTTCATTGTAGCAAACTTTAGGGGGAAAGAGGGTGCTAAAGCTATGAAGTGAGACACCAAGTTTTGTGACAACTATGTAAAAGCCAGAACGTTTTCAGAAATAAAAAGCAAAATAGTCAATCCCTAATATTCAAGATTGGCAAATCACTGGGTAGGGAAGGTAGAAATCATCGTTTCGTTCAAATCAAGGCAAAAGTCGCAACTTAGGCTACTAGCTCGAAAGCGATCCGGTGTCGCGTTGACCCAGTGAGGGGAGACCGAAGTTGATGGGCGTGAGGCGGCTGGTTTGGCGCTTCAATTTTTCAATTGGCGTAACTATCAACTCTGGTTCTTGTGCTGACTGCGGAGCGCGGTAAGGAATCGTAAAGGTGAACGTGGTGCCTTTTCCAATTTCACTCTCAACCCAGATCTCACCGCCGTGGGCTTCAACAGCGAGCTTGCAAAACGCCAGCCCCAAGCCAATTCCTTTTCGACGTTGCATTGGATCTTCACTGGCTTGTGAGAATTTATCGAAAATAAAAGGGAGTTCTTCGCTAGGAATGCCAACTCCAGTATCTTTGACTTTGAAGACAACATTTTCTCCCAAGGCTTTGGCTGAGATGCTCACTTGTCCGCCGCGCGGCGTGTAGCGCAAGGCATTGGAAATGAGATTGTCAAACACACGGCGTAGCAAGTCACCATCGGCAGAAAGCCATTCTTGACCGTCAGGTAAGTCTTGCTCGCGGACCAGCATTTTTTGTTCTTTGAGTGCAACCGCTTCATACGAGTATTTACGGTCTGACAGAAGATCTTGTAAATGAATGTGGCTGTAGGACAGTTCCAGTCGGCCGTTTTCCATTTTTGAAATATTTAGGATGTCAGAAATCATGGTGCCCATGCTTTCTGTTGCTGAAAGCGCCCGGTTAAGCGTGCGATGCTGACGGTCGCTAATCAATTCCGTTGTTGTGCGCTCCAACACTTGTAGGCTGGTTTGAATGGCAGATAGCGGCGAACGCAAGTCATGAACAACCATGTGGGTCAACTCTTCACGACTTTGCTCAGCAATTTTTAGATCGGAAAAGGCTTGTTTGAGATTTTGTTGCTGGCGCACAATGCGGCGGTCCACAATTAGGATGACTTGCCAAAGGGCAGCAAATATCACCAAACAAAGCGCAACCATCGCGCCCATAGTGATGAGCCGGACACGGGCAATTTCCATAAACAAGTCCGGTTGGGCTTGGCTTGTAATGGCAATGGGGCCATCTAAACCGGCGTCCTTGTCTAGCACGATTACCTCTACTAAGTGATAGCTGGGAGGAACGCCGGGCTGGGTGGTTTTAGTGACAATTGCTAATGGATGGTTGTAGCTTGCTCGGGAAACATCTGTAGCAGAGAGCGAAAAAGGCAACAGATTCCCATTGCTTGCAAAGTCCGTCTGCGATTCAAAACAGACTAAATTTGCCCGGGTATGCGAAACCGTCAACGCTGGATTTTCAATCGTTTCGTTATTACGGTAGATCTGTTGTAAGCGGGTGGCGTCGGTAAATTCCTGACTAGTGAGCGTTTTGGCACCGAACATGAAGGTGCCAATGCCAGCTAAGCCAGAGACTAATGCAATGAGCGGCACAAGTAGCAGAAACATGGTGTACATGAAGAACGGCTTGACTTCAAATTTGCGGCGCTTCACGCTAACAATAATCAGCACAATTGCGGGTAGGGAGAAAGCAGCAATTGTAATATATTGCCAGATTGTCCAAAGCGGATGCCAGATTGGAAAGAAGTGCATCCCTGCCATAGCTGCGGCAATCATCAGACAAACCCCTACTAGGTAATCTAAGATTGCATTTTCGGCTTTACCGACTTGCATGTAACGTAATCCAGCAACTGTCCAGCCCAAGGCTGTCACCAGATAGATTCCGAACATGGTGCCAGACGAAAACGCAGGCAGATGCGGCCAGTCAATTGGCGCAAGGACTGTGTAAACAACAGGCGCTAATGCCAATGCGGGAATGACACAGAGTAAACAGTATTTGTTTAGAAGCTTTAGTGGGGGGCAAGTTGCGCTGGATGCGACATAAATTGAGCCTAACATCCAAAAAATTACTTCGGCTCGCTCGATATAGATTTGGGGCTTAGACATCAGCGCGACGTATTCAGTACCAAAGCCAATGCAAGCGTATCCAATGGCCGCGAACATAATGGAGGCCACCCCCATATAGTGACGTGGCAAAAAATAGCGTCTGTTGTAAATGCTCAGAACAATGAAAGATCCGAACCCAATGAGACCTGCGCCTACCTTGAGATAAAAGAGAATAGTGGGTGTATACCACACCACGTCTGTGGGGCGAACAAGAAAGAAAAGCTGAACGCTCAGCAGGACTATACAAATGAGTCCTAGAAATACGTTCTGGGCCGTGGTGCGCTCTGAAAACAGCTTAGCGAATGACGCGACCATAATAAATACCTATACCTACCAATAAAAATTTTGTGATGGCTATAATGCTCGGTGGGAGACAGACAATAAAATAACCATCATTATGATGGCAGGTTTGGTGCCTCAATAAAAGATAGTTTTGATTGTGGTTTTGTTTGTTGAAAGTTAGAAACGTGGTTCGCTGTATCCATAATTTTGCCCTAAGTGCTAAAGGTTTGCTAAAGTGTTGCGGATTTGTTGTGACAAAGGGCAGTTTTAGTGCTTGAAAGGTTGGTGGTTTGTAGAGCCAGAACTTTAAGTTAATAAAAAAGGCTGCTCCATTTGTTCAAAGTAGAGCAGCCTTTTTTATTGTCCGGTATGTTGTCAGATTTACTGTAGCCGCTTGGGTACAGAAGGAGCCTTGATAAATTCGTCAAACCGAATTGGCGAAAGTTTTTGGTCTTGAATGTCTTCCCTGACAATGGTTAGCGTGACCTCTTCACTTGGCTGATACGGAATTGTAAATGTGAAGGTCGTGCCTTCATCCAGTTGGCTTTCTACCGAAATCAGACCACCATGTGCCTCAACTGCAAGCTTGCAAAAGGCTAAGCCAAGTCCGACACCTTTACGGCGCTGGATGTCGTCTGTACTGACCTGTGTGAATTTCTTGAATACACTGGCAAGATACTCTGCCGAGATCCCAACACCTGTATCAATGACTTGAAACTGCATCTGATCTGGTAATGCTTTCGCACTCAAGGTGATGGTACCGCCCCGCGGGGTGTAGCGAATGGCGTTGGTAATCAGATTATCCAGCACGCGCCGGAGTAAGTCGCCATCTGCAAAAATTGCGGCTTGCTGCGAGGTGATGTCACAAATCTGCCGAATCTGCTTACCGTCTTTTTGCGCCAAGGGTTCAAAGGTCAGCGCACGGTCAGCCAGCATGTCTTGCACATGGACTTCGCTGCGGTTGAGTTCTAGCTGCCCTCGTTCTAATTTTGAAACGTTGAGCATGTCCGAAATCATGCGGCTCATGCTGGTAGATGCATCTAAGGCGCGCGTAAGAGGACGAGTTTGATGCGCCGACAAATTCACGCCTACTGTGCGTTCTAATAATTGCAAACTGGTATGAATAGCCGACAGCGGAGAACGCAAGTCGTGCACAATCATATTGGTGAGGTCTTCACGGCTTTGTTCAGCCTCTTTGAGATCGGCAACGGTTTCTTGGAGTGAACTTTGCTGCGCCACAATCCGGTGGTCAGCCCGTTGAATAATCCGCCAAAGTCCATAGAAAATGCCTGTGGCCGCCAGAATAACAAACCCTAGGGCAATGAGACGCACTCTGGCAACGCTGGCGTGCATTTGTGGCAAGCTTTCACTGACAACGGCAACCGGCCCCGCCAAGTGGGTGTGGGTATTCAAAGGCACAATGTGTACGAGATGGTAGCGTGGTGGCTGTCCTGGCGTGAGTGTGCGTGACACTGTTGAGACAGGATGTTCGAAAGATGCACTTTCAACCAATGTCGGGCTAATTGCTGCCGGAAGTTGCTCTAGGCTAAGCAGTAGCTGCTCTACATTGGCGTAAGTCATAATATCTAAATTGACATAAGCATGCCGTTGGTCAGAGGGTTGCATCAGCTCCGCTTGATAAGCCTGTGTCTTGGCGGCGGAATTGAGGCTAAGCGCGTTTGCACCAAAATACCAAGCACCAAAGCCGGCAAGCCCTGAGGCTAAGGTGATAAACGGAATGAGTAGCGTGGTAAATGCCACGAAAAAGAACGGCTTGATTTGAAATCGACGGCGTTGGCTTTGGATATAGGTAAGGGCAAGCGTAGAGCCGGCAAATGAAAGTGCGGTGGTATATTGCCAAATTGTCCAGAGCGGGTGCCATGGTGTAAAAGCATGCATGCCGGAGATGACGCCCGCCAAGATAAGGGAGTATCCAATGACTGGGTCAAGAAAAAGTGTGTTGTCTTTGTCTAATCTGAGATAAAACGTGCCGGCAGTGATCCAAAAAATAGCGGTAATGGCCCAAATTGTTAGATTGAGATTCTGTGAAAATGCAGGTAAGTGTGCCCAGTGTATTGGTGCTAGTACCGTGTAGAGTAACCCCACAATGCCAAACGCACAGGCTAGCCTAATAAGGTGATGCAGTGGCTTGCTATATGGGCAGGCAATTTTGACCACTCCCAAAATGGCACCAGACATCCAAAATAAGAGTTCAGCACGTTCAATATAAGCCTGAGGCTTGCCTAAGAAAGCAACATACTCGGTTCCGAACCCAATGATGGCATAGCCTAAACATGCCGCTAATATAAGCGTGATGCCCAGATGATGATGCGGAAGAAAAAAGCGTTTCTGTTGCGCTCTAAGTACCAGAAAGGAGCCTAACCCCATACAACCACTGCCGAATTTCAAATAGAACAAAACAGCAGGCGTATACCAAACTGTATCGGTTGGGTTGAAAACAAACCACAGTTGCACCAGTGCGATAGCTGTACACAAGGTGCCGAATAACAGAGTGCCTTTGGATACTAAAGGTAATTTTCGCGTCGAAAAAGTCAAGACCATAAACCGTACCTACAAAGTGGTGGCACATGAGCACATTGCGCGTTCTAGACCACCTTGAGAAGTATGCGATCTAAATCTGACGAATGATCTGACGAAACGGCTAGGTATACGAATAGATCTCTAAAACACTTGGTTTTAGACTAAATTGTGTGGCGAATATTAGATTGAAGGTTTGAATTATGCTGTTTTTCTATGCGCAAAAATATGGATTGCGCAACTTAGAACTGAAGCTGCTACCACTAGCGGCGGCTACGTGCTTTTAGCTCTCGCCACCATGCAAGTGCGCGAAAACGATAGCGCCGTCGTAAATTGAGGTAAAAGCCGAACAGTAGCGCGACGCTCCCTGTCAATAAAATGCCGCGCAATAAGGCTTCGGTAAAGGGTTGCAACGCTACCGAAACTGCTGATGGCGTAGTGGATGCGGGGACATCATCAATTGCAAGTTGTAAAGGCGTGGCTGTTGGGGCAATCTGGGCAATGGTGATGGCTGTTGCAGTTGGCGTTGGTGTCACTGGCAAAGAGGTTGCCGTTGCTGTTGGAACGGGCGTCGCAAGCTGCAATGGGGCGTCATTTCCCACGCTGACATTCGTGACTAAATAGTCGGTCGAATTGTTCCCCGCATCAAAGACGCGTAGCCGAAGCATGTAATTGCCATCGTTGATGCGCGTTGTGTCCCACAGGAACAATTCTGAATTGACACGCGCTGTTTCTTCCGACACGAGCAAAAACCAAGTGTTCGTTGGATTCGGATCATACCCGAAACTGATTTCATAACGGACAAAATTGGGAATGTCGCTGGTGCCAACGATTGGGACAACGCCGCGCAGTTGGGTGCCGGGGAGCGGGGCGGCGATATTTGGCTGTTGGAGGGCGGAGGTAGTGGAGAGTGATGAGTGAAAAGTTAAGAGTAACAGAATCATTAGTAGTGCGTACTGCGTAGTGCGTGACAGAATTTTCGACTTACGCACTACGCAATACGCACTACTTAGACGCTTCACAATCAGTACGTGTTGCAATTATTCCGTTGGCAAGCCTGCTGCGATCCAGCCTAAGGTGCCGCCAGCGACGTTATATAGTTTTTTGACCCCTTGCTTGCCCAAGAATTCAGCAGCTTGTTGGCTACGTCCGCCTGAACGACAGATGATGATGGTTGGTGCGTCTGTGTCAAAGTTCGTGACATTGTCTGGCACGGTGCCTAACGGAATAAGTTCCGCATTTGGGGCGTGACCGCTGGCATATTCGTGTGGTTCACGAACATCTACAAACCGGAATGAGTCGCTGGTGGCTAACATTGCTTCTGCTTCAGCAGGCAAAATTTGTTCGATGTCACCCGTGCCAACTGGCAAGCCGTTGGCTTCCCATTCTGCAAAGTCCGCAATCAGGAACCCGGCGACGGCAGGAAAACGCATCGCAGTAAGTAGATCAGCGGCAGTTTGACCGCTTTCTGCATCTGCGCTAAACACAATGATGGTTTGACGCGGTGAGATCAACATTGGGGCGCGGTCTTGCAAAATTGCAGCCGGAATATGATTTGCACCAGGCACGTGTTTGTCAACATAGGCTGCATTGTCGCGGATATCAACAACGACGCCATTGTTTTGGATGGCTTGAATTGCACTTTGAAGTGAAAGTTGAGTTGTCATGTTTTGAATTATAAAGCGTCTATGGTGCCGACATCAAAATAGTCAGAGTATGGGAAGTCTGAGCCAAGGCGTTTGAGTTCAGACTGGCAGAATGCATCGATTTGGGCTTGTTGTTCGTGGGTCAGGATACTGCCGGAGTTTCCACTTTTTCCTTCACGCAGCATGGGCGGTGGTTCAAAAAGCTTGCCGATTTTGGGGAAATTGGGTTCAAACTTGTCATGCATCGCTTTCATGTGGTCAAACTGACTTTGGCGGACAATGTTCGCATGTTGTTCTGAAGTCAGCGTAACCTGCATAAATGCTGCAATTTGTGAAATGACTGACCCTAAATCGCGCTTCATCTCTTCAAACTGAACCAGCATGACGTTAGGTTCGTCTCGCAACTGCCAATAGCTGTTCATGTGTGCAGCCCAAGACCCGAACAGAAATCGATTTTCAAAAAAACGGGTGAGCCATTGTTCCACCGTGAACTTCGCGTTTGTTACAGCCAAAATCCCTGTGCCAAAAAAATAACTAGAAACAAACACGTCTTTCGGATCTCGCATGACTACGATGTATTTTGCAGCGGCATTAAGCGGCACATAGTCAGCCTCAAGATGGGTTTTGACACCGCGCAATTGCGTCGGCGTGTTTTCATAGGTTGCCTTGTCCTTCAGTTTGGCTTGAATGCTGGGCATGGGGGCGTCTGGCCAAGGGATAACATCGTGAATGTGTTCAAACGCTGGTTGATCACCAAGGTTTGCAATGAGGTTCACAATCTGCATGGTCCAGTTTGTGCCGCTTTTGGCATATGTGCAAATGAAGATATCATGGACAGTAGGCGTATAACCGGCAAAAGCTTGGCGTTTGACAAACGTCGCGTTTGGAACGTTCTGCAAGATGTTTGCAAGCACATTGCGAAGCCCCATCCGTCCCAAAATATTGAGGAGTAGCAGGGAGGGGAGCATTTGGAGATAGCCTTTTTTCATAATCTGATGTCGTAATCTCTTGGCGTATTAGAATGGGATGTTTCCCAAGGCCAACATGAATGCTGAGTCTTTACAAAAGTTGCACAAAATTGCCTTATTTTCCCATCTTTTGCGAATACTTCCTTTATATGTGAGGATCGACTGAGGGCGGGGTGCGCCTGCTTGCAGGAATCTTGTCAGAGGGATAAAATGTGATTGTGAGTTTGTTCACAA
>JAHDIM010000111.1:2393-11632 GCA_020630805.1 Anaerolineales bacterium | reverse complement strand
GTGAGTGCCCGTGCAAAATTACTTTGTAGTAGTGCACACCCGTGAAGATGAAACAAATTGCTGGCAGTGCAAGCACGTGCAACAGATAGAAACGCAGCAAACCGTTCGCACCAAACTGTGGCGCACCACGCACTTGCAAGTTCACCCAAGCACCAACTTCTGGTGGTGGAATAGCTTCTACCATCGATGCACCAATCGTCACAGCCCAGAGTGCCAACTGATCCCATGGCAACAAGTAGCCAGAGAATGAGAGGAACAGGGTGACCAACAAGAGGACAACGCCGGTAAACCAAGTGAATTGGCGTGGTTTCTTATAGCTCCCCGTCAAGAACGTTCTCAACATATGGAGACAAACCACTAACACCATCCCTTCAGCCCCAAGCCGATGTAAGTCGCGCATGAACTGACCCAGTGGCACATTACCCAAAATGTCGAGCATGTTTTGGTAAGCCACCAGCGGTGATGGTGTATAGAAGATCATCAGGAAGATCCCGGTGATCGTTTCAAAGACAAGGAAGTAAACTGAGAGCCAACCCAAGCGGAACGTTGGGTAGAGGTTCATCACCTTGTTATGGAAAAAGGTGGGGCGCATGTGCAGCCAGAAGCCGTCGGCATGTGGCTTAATGCGCGGGTTTGGACGCGGTGCAGGATCACCACGCAAGACACCCCGAATGTCAGCAATGCGCAGACCAGCGGTCAGGCGCTCAACGCTATCATCGATGGTGTCGATTGTTGCTTTCTTAATGCCCTTTTCCTTGATGTCATCAAGAATTGGGACATGTAGCTTGAACAAAGCCATACAAATTCTCCAAGATTAGCTAGATAGCATTAGCCCTAAACACCAGTTTGACCTGGATTGTTGACTTGACCGCGAACTTGGTCACCGGTATCGATGACGAGTTCAGCAGCGCCTTCAGGAATAGCGAGCGGCAAGATGTTGCCAGCTGCATCAGCTTCCATTTCAGCCAAGGTATTGCCAGATGCATCTACAAATTTGTAGTTGAATACGTCCAAGTTGCGGTTTGCAGGACCATTAATGGTGATCCCGTCCGCCGTGTACTTAGACCCATGGCATGGGCATTCGAAGCGATCATTCGCATCTACCCAGGAGTACAAACACCCGAGGTGGACACAAATTTTGTAAATAACTTTGATCCCTTCATTTGGTGAGCGGAATTCGTTGAACCGTGGAACACCGTCATAACGGGTTTCACCGGCTCGCCCTGGACCCACATTTGTGATCCAAAACCGCCCAGCTGGATTGTCTTGTGGTGCGCTGTCTGGTGCTGGTAAGTCAGCAACTGGAATGCGGAATTCACCACCAAACTCGCCCTCTTTAAAGCGTGGAAGTGAGAACCATAAAATAGCTCCCCCCATCTGCGCCATAAACAGGGCCATTGAGGCTCCCCATACATAATAGAGAAACTCGCGACGCGTCATTGGTAACGGTTCTGCCGCTGCCGCTTTCTTTTTGGCCATTACTTTTTTCTCCTTTCAGACCGAATTTAGTCAGAGTTTGTTTGAGAAATTTTTCACGATCGGGTTGACATTTTGCCCCCCGATTTTGATTGTTAAATTTATCACGAACGCCTATGAGGGTCAATGAAAAGCCGCTTAGATCACGTAGGTTTTGCGTCATGCAGTGCTTAATTTTCAATCCGTGATAAAAGCTCGCAGATTCTAATTTTTCTGGAGGAGGAAAGTAAATTAGACAACGGGCATGCCTTCCAAATGTAGACGGCACATGTTGAGCCAGAATTGGCGTCGGACTCTGTAATCGTTCTGGGGAGAGCCGGAAACAACGGAGACCAACCTTCGTAGCTCCCAACACACCCTGCTGGTTGGGAGGCCTCGATGCAAGACGGGCATGCTAGAAGCTACGCCCGAATAGTATCGAGTCTTAGACAAAGAGTCTAAAATGAACAAAAGGTAGACAATAACGGGAAGTGAAGAGAAATCCCTACGCACTACGCACTAATTGGATTGCCCCCGGAATAACCTCAATTGTCGCCGCTGTCACCACCTGCTCATCATCCCCCCAAACTTCACCGTCTAAATGGATTGGCACAGGACGGTCCGCTTCAAATGTCAGGGTAGAAAACTTATCTTCGATGAGAAATGAATATTTATTCGGCTTCGGGTTCATAAACGACGGCAAAATCCGCAGTAATGTGGCGCGAGTGAGGTCGGGCGCTTGGACATAGTTCAGCAACCCGTCATCATTTTTTGCTGGTGGATTAGTGAAGAAGCCACCGCCTTCACGCGGGCCGTTGCCAATGGAGAACAGCAGCAAGTTGCGCGTGCCAATTGCGTTTCCATCTACAGTGAGGTTCATTGTCGTTAGATGAAAATCTTGCAAAATGCCGCGGATCACAGCGAGTAAGTAAGCTGGAAACCCATAAAGCCGCGTAATTTTGCGATATTGAATATTCATCGCCGCAATCATGAGCATGCCGCAAGTGTTATCCCAATACTCGGTGCGACCCGTCTGGTCTGTAATGCGGCCAATATCTAACGGGCCTTGTTTTCCCGTGAATACAACGTCAAGGGCAGCAAGTGGCTTCTTGGGCAACTTGCTGGCCGCTGCCAAGTCATTTCCAGAGCCAACTGGCACAACGCCTAACGCCGGACGATTTGCAGCATCAATTTGCATCAGCCCATTGATGACCTCGTGCACCGTCCCATCCCCGCCAATTGCAGCCACAACATCATAGTCAGCGGCGTTCTTCGCCAGTTCAATGGCATGTCCAGCGGCAGTCGTTGCAGCCCACGTGACATCATCACGATGTGCCAAATGCGCTTTGAACGCAGCATACTTTCGTGCAGCGCGCCCCCGGTCAGACGCAGGATTGAAGATAAGTAAATAGTTTGGCATTGCTGTGAATTTCATGAATCTGTACCCGATGCAGTACAATCGGCTTACAGTTATTCTAAATTTGTACGCTTAACGAATATGTCTCGAATCAGAAGTTGGGTATTTCTTTCTTTATTTATTGGTCTCGTGAGCACCAACGTCGCCAGTGTGCCGCTAAGTCAAGTTCCGAGTCCGGTAAATCAGAGCACAACAGAAATCTATTTACCGTTAGTGCAACGCTTGTCAACCGACTCGCTAGATGGCGCAAACATCTTTCTGAAAAAACGCGCCTGGGCAACCCAAGAAATCACGAGCTATGAATACACGCTCGCCCGCTTGTGCTTCTGCCCACCGCCATTCCGCGCCAGAATTCGCGTGGAGAATGGACTCGTGACACAAATCACCGATATTGATAGTGGGCAACCCCTCACGGCTGATTCTGGGTTTGGCCTTTCCGTCGATGCATTGTACGTGATGCTCACCGAATTTGCGCAACAAGATCTGCATCAGTTTGAATATGAATTTGATCCTGTCACGCATTACCCCACGTATTTTGCATCTGACTACCAAAGCCAAGTCGCAGACGATGAAATTTTCTACTGGGCTGAAGACTTAGTGATCTTAAATCAGCAGTAAGAAAGATAAAAGAATCAAAAAAGCGGAGACTTTGATCTCCGCTTTTTTGATTCCACGCGTAGTGCCACACCGCCGTGTGGTAGATAGGTATCAAACCAAGAATTTTTGCTAGCCGATCCCTGCGACTAGGTGTCATCCCGCTCACGAACGAGCAGAATAGGCAACAAATTATTGATAGCGTGTGCGGGATCTCATTGCAATAAGCTGCTGTTTTGACACTTTGGTATTAATGAGATCCCAGCCGCCGAACCTTTTGATCTACTTTTGGTAACGCAAACGCGTCTGGGATGACACTTCTGCATTCGTTTTGGCTAGCACAAGTGAAATTGGCAACGCAATAGTTTTACGCTACGAACTCACGCCGGCAATCTTGGCACCATCAGCCAAAATAGCATCGACCCGGTCAGGATCTTCCGTTTCACAGTACACGCGAATAAGCGGCTCCGTCCCTGAGAAGCGGATCAGCAACCAGCTACCGCCTTCCAATTCGAACTTGAAACCATCGGTCTTGTTGACATTAAGCAGCTTCAAGCCACCAACTGTTGCTGGAGAAGCAGCATCTACAGCAGCTTTGATCGCTTCTTTTTGTTCCATTGGGAAACGACTGTCAATGCGCTTGTAATAAGAGCGTGCGCCTGCCTTTTCAAACATCATTTCCAGCAATTCAGTTGGTTTCTTCTTCAGTTTGCACATCATGTCCAAGAAGAACAAGCCAGCCACAATGCCGTCCCGTTCTGGAACGTGACCTCGGAACGCATAGCCACCAGACTCTTCACCGCCGATCATTGCGTCGGTTTCGGTCATCTTTGGTGCAATGTATTTGAAGCCAACCCCAGTTTCATGCACAGGCACACCGTAAGCAGCGCCCAGTTTATTCAGCAAGTATGTTGTTGAAAGCGTTTTGACAATTGGGCCGCGCTGTTCGCGAACTTCAAGCAAGTAATACGCCAGCAAACCATACACGCGCAACTGGTCAATAAAGTTACCATTTTCGTCGCCAATTCCTAAGCGGTCAGCATCCCCATCTGTAATCAGACAGACATCGGCATTAGTGGTAACAGTGGCATTCAAACCAACATCCACGTTAGGTGGAATTGGTTCTGGGCGAGACATTTCAGGAAAGCTCGGATTGCGTTCGTTGTGAATTTCAATCACTTTCGTCTTGCCGCCTTCCAGTAAGCGTGGGAACCAGCCAGCGCCGTTGCCCCACATGGTGTCCACCAGAACCGTCAGACCTGCTTCTTTAATTGGCTCTACATCCACCAACATTTTGATGTCCGCAATGTACGCTTCCGACGCATCGAACATGGTCACCAAACCTTGTTCCATGGCATCGGCCAATTTCATAGTTTTGACCCCATCAGTTTCTGGAATAGCAGCTTCAATTTTTGCCAGACCCGCTGGTGCAATTGCACCACCAGTGTGATTGCGAACCTTGAAGCCATTGTCCGTTGGCGGGTTATGTGACGCCGTGATGTTGATCCCACCGACTGCTTTCTTATTCACAATTGCATGCGCAATGGTTGGGGTCGGAGTAGGGCCATCTGTCAGCCATACTTTTAAGCCGTTAGCCGCCAAGACTTCAGCGGCAGCAGCAGCAAAGTTTTCAGAGTGAAAGCGCATGTCGTGCCCAATCACAACTTCTTTTCCTGCATGCCCTTCATTAATCATGTAGGTCGCAAAGCCTTGAGCACAGCGGCGCAAGTTTTCAAAGGTATATTCGGCCGCGATTTGGCCGCGCCAGCCATCGGTTCCAAATTTGATGGTATAGCTCATTTTGAGTCTCCTGATTTTTCAACAAAAAAGGTATCGCCACTAGACGATACCTTCATTGTGTTCGATTCTATCCGCTTATTGCAAGCTGTAATCAGCTTAAGTGTTACAAATTAGATGCGGACGGTCGTAATTTCCGCCAAATTAAGGCGCGCTTTACCCGCTTTCAACAATTCTAAGTCTGCGTCCACCATCATTTGAATCAGTTCTGTAAATGAGGTTTCAGGGACCCAGCCAAGTTTTTCTTTTGCTTTTGTAGGATCGCCAATCAGCAAATCGACTTCGGCAGGGCGGAAGAACCGTTCGTCACGCGTGACATAGTCCTTGTAGTCTAACCCGACATGGCTGAAGGCAATGTCACACAATTCGCGAATACTGTACGTTTCACCAGTTGCAATGACGTAATCATCTGGCTCGTCTTGTTGCAACATCATCCACATCATGCGGACGTAGTCACCAGCGTAACCAATGTCACGGCGGGCTTCCAAATTCCCAAGGGCAAGTTCCTTTTGCATCCCAAGTTTGATGGCCGCGACACCCATGGAAATTTTGCGTTCCACAAATTCCAAACCACGGCGTGGTGACCCATGGTTGAACAAAATGCCAGACGTCGCGTGCATGCCATAGCTTTCGCGGTAGTTCACAGTAATCCAGTGACCATAGACCTTGGCGACACCGTATGGGCTGCGCGGGTGGAAGGGTGTTTCTTCTGTTTGCGGCACTTCTTTGACCTTGCCAAACATTTCTGAAGAAGATGCTTGGTAGAAGCGAATGGTTGGATCCACAATGCGAATGGCTTCCAGCAGGCGGGTGACCCCCATTGCGGTTGCTTCAGCCGTCAAGATAGGTTGTTGCCAAGACGTTGGCACAAAGGACATCGCCGCTAGATTGTAGACTTCGTCTGGCTTGAACTCACGAAGCAACCCCATGAGCGAGCTTTGGTCAACCAAGTCACCTTGCACCAGCGTAATTTTGTCTTGCAAGTGCTCCAAGCGCTCCAAGTTGATGATGCTGGTACGACGTACCATCCCTACGACTTTGTAGCCTTTTTCCAAAAGAAATTCGGCCAAATAAGAGCCGTCTTGTCCGGTAATCCCGGTAATCAATGCAGTTTTCATATTTTTTTGAAGTGGTTCGTAGCTAGTAATTAGTGGTCAGTGCGCGTGGATGATCAGAAGTTTCTCCACTCTTCACTCAGCACTCTTTACTACCCACTCTTCACCTGCTCCCTTTCATAATTCAGAATATCTGAAACAGTTTTTTCAAATGGTATCTCAGGGGACCAATTGGTTACCGCCTGTAGCTTTTCTATTGATGTCTCAATCGGGATTTTGTCACTTTTTCGCAAGCGTGCCGGATCAAGCGCGACAGATATATCACACTTTGCGTTTTCTAGAAGAATATCTAGCAAAGACTGAATGGAACGTAGTGTTCCCGACCCGATGTTGTAGCCTTCGCCAGCAACACCGTGCTCAAGTAGTAAGTAATAACAACGCACCATGTCACGCACATCGGTAAAGTCGCGCTTAGAAGACAGATCACCAACATGCATCGTGCTGTCACGCAGACCCGCCTCAATTGCAGCCACTTGCGATGCAAAAGCAGACGCCACAAAGCGCGAATTCTGACGCGGCCCAATATGGTTCAACGGGCGTGCCGCCACCACATGCAAGTCATACTGTGCGGCGTAGACTTGACCCATCATGTCTTGTGCAATTTTGCTGATGGAGTAAGGCGTGTTTGGTCGCAGCGGCTGACCTTCATCAATCGGCAACTCATCCTCAAGTACCTGTCCATATTGCTCAATGGAGCTTACCGTTAGCACGCGCGCATCAGGCTGCACCTCACGGAGCGTATCCATGATGTTGATCTGAGGACGAATGTTACTTTCGAGGGTGTACCAAGGGTCATCCCAACTCGCTGGCACAAACGCTTGACCTGCCAAGTGATAGATTCGATCTGGCTTAATGTCAGACAGCCAACTCTTGACTAAGTCTGGTTGGCGTAAATCTAGCTGAATGTATTGAACAATATCGGCAGAGAAGCTGGGTAAGGCAGGAGCTAAACCACAGCCATACACCTTATAGTCGGTGTTGGTGGCTAGATATTCAGCTAAATGTCCGCCGACAAACCCATCGACGCCGGTAATTACTGCACGCACTGCAAAAGTCTCCGAAATTGCAAATCAAATAATCGGCGAGATTATACCTGTTATTACAGCACTGTCTCCGCAATGATCCAATCGATGACGGCTTCAGCAACGGCAACCTTCGTTTGCAACGGCAGACGTTCTATTTTGCCGTCTTTGTCAATCAACACAACCCGATTCGTATCGACGAAAAAGCCCGCATCTTTCGCAGTAATATCGTTCGCAACAATCAGATCTAAGGACTTCTTTGTAAGTTTGCGTTGCGCATTTTCTAAAAGGTTCTGGCTTTCGGCTGCAAATCCAATCGTGACGGTGGGTTTGCCAATAGATTGCTTCTGCTCAGCAACCGACACCGTAATATCTGGATTTTCAACCAATTGAACGCTGAGATCAGTCATTTGCGCCCGCTTGATTTTTTGCTCAGCCGGACTAGCTGCACGATAGTCAGCAACCGCAGCGGCCATTACTAACACGTCGGCAGATTTGCAGGCTTGCAAGGTGGCTTGTTGCAAGTCCAACGTAGACGTAATACTGATGCGCTCTGCCCCAACGGGGGTGGTGCGCGCGGCCGCAGTTGGCCCAGTAATGAGCGTCACCTTGGCACCAGCGTCCAATGCGGCTTGCGCAATTGCCAAGCCTTGTTTGCCAGAGGAATGGTTTGAGATAAATCGAACAGGATCAATCGCTTCTTGGGTTCCACCCGCCGTCACAACAACGTGTCGTCCCGCCAACGGGTTAGATTTCGCAAGTGCTAAACGAATATGTCCCACTAAGTCTACTGGTTCTACCAAGCGTCCTTTGCCTTTCAAGCCGCTTGCCATCCGACCTTCTGCTGGGCCAGCGAACATCACCTCACGGGCCTGTAGGGTTTCTACATTGGCTTGGGTTGCAGGGTGATCCCACATACCGCCATCCATCGCTGGCGCAATAAGCAGTGGGCAGCGCGCCGCAAGAGCTGTAATGGTGAGTAGGTTGTCTGCTCTGCCCTGCGCTAACTTCGCCATGGTGTCCGCTGTACACGGAGCAATGACGAATAAGTCCGCGGCTTCTCCCAGGCCAATGTGCAAGACATGTGCGTCTTCTGCCCATAACTCTGCATACGCTTTACGTCCGGTGACAGACTGAAACGCGAGTGGCGTCACAAATTGCTGCGCCGCTTTTGTCAGTAAAACATCTACCTTAGCACCGGCTTGCGTCAGCTTACTCGCAAGGTCCAGCGCTTTATAACAGGCAATACTGCCCGTGACACCTAGCAAAATGTGTTTACCGCTTAGCAGAGAGATATGAGACATAGACACGTTCAAGAGTTACAGAGTATTGATACACATGGAAACTAACCATGATATGCAGGAACCAGCATGTAGAGCATAAGACACGACCGTCACATCACAGCCACAACTGCGGTTGAATTTCCAACCTCAATAATACTAGGAGAACGACAATATCCACCTAGCCTGCCTGAGTTCTGGACAAATCTTCTGAATATAAGACTCGAATTGTATTAGGTAGGCTGAGCCTGTCGAAGCCGTGTTGCGAATGTAATTACACCCGGCTTCGACAAGCTCAGCCTCCTCAATCTCTCTCAAGTAATAGAAATGCGTGCAATTAGAAAGACAATGCTTATCCAGAACTGAGGTTAGCTAGATAAATTCTTCGGCAAAACATAGTGCAACACCCAATGAGCACAGCACTATCGCTATGCTGAGCGACTGTATTTACACAAGTCTAATGTGTCCACATCTTACTTGGTAATATACTTAACATTCGTGACTTAGTGTGTTTATACGGGGTCAAGTAAGCAATCGGTATTAATGTTGCTGACAAGAG
>JAHDIM010000111.1:0-2293 GCA_020630805.1 Anaerolineales bacterium | reverse complement strand
TAGTGTGTTTATACGGGGTCAAGTAAGCAATCGGTATTAATGTTGCTGACAAGAGGACTAGAATGAAAATTGCAAACCCATATAGCGGCGGCAAAGCAGAGAGAAAGGCAAACATTCCATATATGATTGTCATGACGACGATCAAAGTTGGTGTTGTTTTGTTATTCCACAACGACTTTGCACATCATACGTGGTTAGACTGGGCCATGATTGCTGGTCTCATTCTGGCAACGTTTGTATTGTCTCCGTATCTGAAGTATGGCGTTCGCTGGTTAAAAGAAAAATGGCAGCCACGCTCAGAAAACAAGACTGCCAATTCGTATGACGTAATTGATGCTGAGCTTAGCTGAAATCAGCTCAGAATTTTTGTTAGGGCACTAACGTCCCAACTTCGCTAATAACTTTTTAGAACGACCCGCGACTGACTTTCGCGGGTCTTCGCTTAAACGCTCCAAGTGCGGCACAATCCACACCGCCAAATCTGCATCTTTCTTTGACCAATCGAATAACACTTGCATGGACTTATTCAGCACGATCCAGTCGTTATGGGTCGCTAAGTTGTGCTGCATGATCTCGATAGCACGCGTACGTTGAGCGTCGTTTAAGTACTTCTTCAACATGTCGAACAGATCGGCAAGTGTCCATTGCGTTGACGCTTGATCAATGGCGGCAATTTCACTTTGTAGGCCATCAATAAATGGCACGAGCCATTCAGAATTCTCCTTACAGACCCGCTTCATCGCGTTTGAAGTCCGCAGCCGCACAACCTCATCGGTGCTGAAATAGCAGTTGTACAAGTCTTGCAAGCGCGTTTGATCCGCCAAGACCATGTCAACGACTTCAATCGTATTGCCTAGCGAATTTGGGTGTCCACCGGTGAGCATCTCTTCAAAGTTCATGGTGATTACATTTTATGCGTATCTTGCGGTTGTGTATCGACGTAAATCTGATCCTCGTCCCGCAATTGATACGTCCATTTCGGCTGCAACGTCACGGTTGCATTCGGGTATTGCGCTGCGTACGTTCCAATTTGTGCAATGGCCTGTGCCATCTGATCACCCATCAGCTTTCCAAAACGAAAGATCAAATACGTCTGGTCGACTTCAGAAAGATGACGAGTCATGTTGTCACAAGCGGTCTGCATCTCTGCAGTGGGAATGGCAACGTTATGAGTCATCAACGGCTTCACATAAGTTTTGTAATTTTTATTGACTGTTCTGAGCAAAATGGGAGTAAACGCAAGTTGCCCAAAGGCGGCACTCAGTTCATCCGTGTCTAGAACATTTTCAACCAGAACTTTGCCTTGCACATCTTGAATGGACACAACCGCCGAATAGTCTTCTCGCACAATCTTATTTCGCTCTGCCTGTTCGGCTTCCGGCAATAAGCGATACACGGTTTCAAGAATTTCATCCGCAGCCGCTTGCAGTTGCGCTTGCTTATTTTTTGGCGTGACTGTCACAGGCGGCAACGGCTGCCCAATATTCATAGTGAGGCGCGGGCGCTTGAGGCGAACCATTTGCGTTAGTGCGCCTACCACCCCGCCGAACCCTACTGGGACAACAGGCGCATTGGCTTTCATACTGAGCCAAGCAACGCCAGTTTGGGCAGTTCGTTTACGGGTTTCCCAAATACCACCTTCGGGGAATAAGCCAACCCAACCGCCTTGTTCTAAAACATCCAGCGCCATGCGCAACGCCTTCCGGTCAGCCTTACCCCGCTGGATCGGGATTTCAGCATATAGCTTCACAAGCCAGTCCGTCGCCGGATTCGGCGGCACGTCAGACGCAGTCAACACTTCAATCAATTTCGGCGTAAATGCCGTCATCAACGCCGCTTCGATGTAGGCCGAATGATTGCCAACAACAAGAACATTCCCTTGTTTTGGCCAGTTTTCGGTACCAGTAATCTCAAGCCGAAAACACAGCCGCAGCAACGGACGGAAAATAAATCGCATGAAATAGCGAATAAATTGGCGACGGGGATATTGGATCAGGTAGGAACGGGAAGATGACATAGCAATTTCCCGCTAATTTTAGGGGATAACTTGTTGTTCTTCTGAGTTTTACTACAAAACACCGTGTGATTCGTTGTCGTAATCGATTCGGTCTTGGGTATTCGGAACCCATAGTATCTGAACAGAGCCTTCTCCTCTCGATTACGAATACGATAGCGATTACGATTACGAGTGACCCAAGGTAAAGTGCTAATCAGAAGTTTTTCTTGACAGCAGCTAGTTTTGTAAGCATCGAAGCGATTCGCAGGAGTTGTGTTTTGCCGACTTGAAGCTCTT
>JAHDIM010000110.1 GCA_020630805.1 Anaerolineales bacterium | reverse complement strand
TATTTCTGAGTTTTTGTTGCGAAACACTTAAGTGCTGCATAACTTGTGTGTTGATCTAAATTTCAACGCCACAAATTGATTATAAAAATAACTAAATGAAAGAAATTCAAGACTTTACCCGAGCGGTAATTGCCAATGTAGAAACCGTAATTGTTGGCAAGCGTTCGGTGGTTGAAATGTTGGTGCTGGCCGTGCTTTGTGATGGCCATGTCCTGCTCGAAGACAATCCTGGCACCGGAAAGACCATGCTCGCACGCTCTATGGCGCAGTCGCTCGGCGTCGTGTTCAAACGGTTGCAATGTACGCCAGATCTCCTCCCAAACGATGTGACCGGTGTTTCTGTTTTCAATCAGAAGTCTGCGGAATTTGAATTCCGCCCTGGGCCAGCATTTTCGAACATTTTGCTGGCAGATGAAATCAATCGGGCGACCCCGCGAACCCAAAGTGCGTTGCTTGAGGCAATGGCAGAAGGGCAGGTCAGTGTCGATGGCAAAACTTACAAGCTTCCACAGCCTTTCTTGGTTTTAGCCACGCAAAATCCAATTGAGTTTGAAGGGACGTTTCCACTTCCAGAGGCCCAGCTGGACCGTTTCTTTATGCGCTTGCACGTGGGCTATCCTGACTTTTTACAGGAAAGCCAGATGTTGGTGAATTTACAGCGTTCGCACCCGGTTGATCGGCTGCGGAAAGTTGTTGAAGGGTCTCAGCTTCCCAAACTCTGGACGCAGGTCCGCAATGTTCATGTCGATGAAACGGTTCGTAACTATCTGCTGACGCTTGTACACTACACGCGTCAACATCCGGAACTGGTGATGGGCGCTAGCCCACGCGGCAGTTTGGGGTTATTTCGGGCTGCGCAGGCACTTGCCGCAATGCGTGGGCGTGATTATGTCTTGCCAGACGATGTGAAGACGATGGCCGTGCCTTGTTTGGCACATCGCCTGATTATGAAGCCTGAAACAGCCTTGAAAGGGCGTAGCGCTGTTGACATCATGAATGAACTCATTCAGAACACGAAAATTCCAGTCTAATCTATTGGCTGGTAGGCGATTGGTCGGATGCGGCTCGTGTCAAACTTAGCAATGCCTTCACTGCCAAGCGATAACAAGTGTGCTTCAACGTCGAGTGCGTTTTGTCTAAATTTGCCAATGTCAACGCCACGACACTGATCCGGTAGTTTCGCGAGCCACTGCTTTGCTCTGAGTAACAATTTCACACCACCTCTATAGTTACCTTTTTCACAGTGGTGGTATGCGACAGAAACCTGTAACAGCGCCCGATAGAGATCTCTGTCGGGCGCTTCTTCTTGATTCCAAGCCTCTTCCAAAGGGTCATGCGCCTTGTAATATTGCCCAGCATTGAACAAGACAATGCCGTCTTCGGCTTCTGGCCGCAGCGGGCGCTGACAGTCGATTTTCTTTTCGGCTTCAGTTTCCGAAATGACCCTCTGAATTTGGACTAGAAGTGGATCTAATGCCATTGTGTCTGAAGACCAGATCAATTGTGGTAGCCGTCTCGTTGCTGGACTGCTGACCAAGGTGCCTTTTATCGTTTCACTTACGCTGGCATCATCAATAAGAATAGCTAGTGGTTGTTGACTGGCAATCGCACGAATGAGTGCTGCCAGTGGTCCCGACGTTGGCTCAGTCGGCCGATTCAATACGACAGTATTGGCTTCAGTTGCGTTCCAAAGCGCTAGCTGAATGGGGAACGCTTGTAATGCCTTCCTGAGTTGGCCGTGTTTTTGCACATCACTACTGATGCTGAAGAGGATGTTTTTTTGTGTGGTCATCTGGTCTTTTGGTTTTTCAAACCCACTGTCACCCGTTGGGTCGGCAACGCGGTAGGTTGCTTGGCTACATGCTATCAGGGATGTGCCGCTTGCCCAAGCCGCTGTGCTAGAATCTCGGGCGCTTTATGCTTGCTGTAATTGTCTTAGCCCTGCTGTTATTGCTCAGTATCTTTTCAATTTATGGATTGATTTCTGAGTTCAAACTAACGGCGCTTATTGTCGCTGGCGGATTTGCGATTGTGTTTATCGTGCATCTGGCATTGTTCATGTTCTTACCGGCGGAATTGTCGTTTGCGTCATGGACTGTTGGAAACGATGTCTTTGGATATCAGGGACTTGTCAACGCGCCAGCTTGGGTATTTAGCTTAGCATTTCTAACAATTTTATTGATGGCAGGGTTTTCAAGTCTGACGTCTTTAGAGAATGTTAGCAAGCTTCCGGCAGTTTGCCTTTCGATAATAGGGCTCTCCGGTTTATTGACACTTTGGGCCGGGTCGTTGCTTTCACTTGCATTTGCGCTTGCGATGTTAGATGTCAGCGTGTTTGCGAGTCTGTTTTTTCTACGGCAGCGGACTGAAGTCAACCTTGAAGAGGACACAATTGGACGGCGCATTTCAGTTACGCTAGGCTTTGACTTACTCTCGACCTTGAGCGTCATTGCAGCAGCGTTGTTTGCCGTGCTGGGAACAGGCGGTGCAGAGTTGCCATTTCAAAGCGGCTTAGCATTATTAGTTGCCGCAGTGTTCCGAGTGAGTTCTTTTAGCTTTACGGCGTCGCAATCTAGCGCGACATCTGCCATTCCTCCTGAGATCAATTTGTTTGTCAATGTGACAGCCTTCATTGTGGCCGGGCGTCTATTGTTTACAGCGGCGCCGGCGTTGGCATTGGGCGAGGTCAATGGACGCTTACTCTTGGTCTTGCTAGTGTTGGGTCTCTACGGCGCTTTGCGAGTCTGGCTGTTCTCGGCCCCTCGCATTGGGTTGATGCAGGTTGTGTTTGCACAGGCCTGTTTGCTAGCACTGACTGCCGTCTTTGGTGGCGCACTTGCGCAAACCGCTGTGATGATGCAAACCTTTGCAGTTGCACTGGGGCTAGGGATTCTGTTTACGTATCAAAAGCCGCGCCACAATGCGCAAGTTTTTATCGTGCTGGCATTTATTGGCGCTGCAGCTTTAGTCGGGTTACCGTTGACAGCTGGCTTTGTCGGACAATATGCTTTTTTGTCAGGATTATCGGAGGCGCGTCAATGGGTGCTCTTAGTCGTAGCATTGTTGATCCAAGTCCTCTTGGTGACTGGGTATCTGCGAATTTTGTTTGGCAATAATCCAGATGATTTACCAGAGTCGCAATATTCACCGGGCTACCTTACGGTATTACTAGGGTTGCCTTGTTTGCTCGTGTTTGTGTTCGGTATTTTACCGATTGTGGTTACATCTCTAGGTGGATTTACCCTTGGGTTCAGCTTCACTGAAATCGCAACGGCACCTGGATTTTTAGCCGTCGGTGCGACGCTGTTTGCGCTCATGTTAGGTGTTGTTCTTTGGTATCTGGATGCTATGCTGCGTCCGTTGTTGATTTCCATTCGGGAAGCACTTTTCTCAACCGGTGGCGATGTTGTGTCTAGCAATGCACTCAAAGGTGCAACGCGCTTTTCAAACGGCATTGGCGCTGTGTTGGAAGGCGAGGGCGCTGTGTTATGGGCGCTCGTATTAATTGTTTTATTTGCAAGTGTTGTTATGTAAAAACCAGAAAAATTTCAAAAATAAACTTGAAGGTAGATCTGGTTTTTCCTGAAGGTTTCGCAAACAAACATCGTATTTATTTCTGAGTTTTTGTTGCGAAACACTTATTAGTTAGCTCTTAATGGAATTTTTCTCAACACCCATATTTCTAAACGTGGCGTTGCTGCTAACCATCGCGTGTGGGGCAGCCTTGCTGTTAGTGCGAGATCGGCGGACGCAGGTTGGCGTTATCTTTATCGTCTTCTTAGTAGCGGTTTTGATTTTTATCAACACCTTGCCGTCTTATCTTGTGCTTGCAAAGGCAATTGCAGCCATCATTGTCACCATCATGTTCTTTGCCACCGCTTGGCAGGTGCACTGGATTGAAACGCCTGAACTCACCAGCGCTATCGAATCTGGCACGATGTCCATCCAGGCAGTGTCAATTGAAGAAATTGATCTAGAAGCAACTGCACCACTTCCTCTAGATAATGACGCACCGCGCAGACTATCTCCCGCAGGTATTTCAGTGCTTATTTTTCGAGGTCTCATTGTGATTTTCTTGAGTGTCGTCGCTTTGAGACTAGCAGGGTTTGAAACGACACAAGCGATCCTGAATTTGAGCCCGAGCGTGATTGGGATCAGTTTTGTGATGGTTGCCTTGGGGATTGCGGTGATTGGCCTCACAGAAGCACCATTTCGCGCCGGATTGGGCATGGTGATGCTCCTCACAGGATTTGACTTGGTCTATGCCTTATTACAGCCATCATTAGCGGTTGTTGCCATGCTAGCAATTGTCAATATTTGTGTTGCGCTTGGGACTGGTTATTTGACTCTAGTTCGGGCTGAACGATTCTTGGAGGTTGAAGAGCTCTAATGGCGATCAACATACCATTTCTTCTCTTGGCGGTGCTCGGCTTAGGCGCTGGGCTTGCGTGGTTAGCAAATCGTTGGCAAATTGCGCAGCTTGGCATCGCGTTTGTGATGACTGCAGTTTTGTTGGTCTTCACAGCGCAAGTGCCGCTTGAGAGCGATGTCATTGCCTTAGGCCAAAATTTGTCATTGCAGCCAGTCTTAGCATTTGCGGGGCGTGCACTCACATTTTCAGACCAAGTGCGCCCAGCACTTGTCATGCTGTTGTTAATTGCTTTGCTGTTTTACGTTGGTGCTTTCAGCATTAATTTACAACCGACATTTGTAACAGCGTCCCTGTTAGTGCTGATGCTAGTCGCGGCAACCATCATGGTGAAGCCTTTTCAATTTGCTGCGCTTTTCTTGCAGGTCTTAGCGGTGTCTGCTGTCTTTTTGCTGAGCGATATTACGCATTTCAAAACGCGCGGCGCATTGCGTTTACTCGTGTTCTTTACGATTGGTGTGCCATTTGTGTTGTTAGCAGGATGGCAGCTAGAAGGTGCTGGCAACGCGCAGAATGGCATTGATATTTTGGATCAGGCTGCGCTGCTGCTTAGCGTGGGCTTTTTAGTCCTCCTTAGCGTTTTTCCATTCCACTCTTGGATACCAACTGCATTGGAAGACGCCAATTCTTACGCGGCCGCATTTGTTATTGCTGTGGTCAACTTGGCAGTCTTGTTTGTGCTTATTTCTTCGCTTGCTGACTTTGATTGGCTGCGTTCGAGTTATATCTTCCAAAACGTATTTGGATGGGGTGCAATTGCGACCATTTTGATTGCTGGCGTATTCGCAATTGGGCAGCGGAGTTTTGGACGGCTAATGGGGTATGCCATCTTGGCAGACCTAGGGGCAACCTACTTGACGTTCACACTAACAGATTTCACGGGATACCAAATTGGGTTAGTGCTGCTGATGGTTCGCATTCCAGCAATTGTGCTGTGGGGCATTGGCATTGGGGCGCTGGCGCCAGATGGCGATGATACGTTTGATGCGTTACAAAGTGCTGCTTGGCGCCGACCGTTTGCAGCCTTAGCGATGTTTATCGGTGGTCTGTCACTAATTGGCTTCCCATTGACGGTAAGTTTTCCAATCCGTTGGCAACTCTACCAACAGTTGATTGTGTCTAATCCGTGGGCGGCCTATGCACTGATGCTTGCCAGTGTTGGCATTGTCTTAGCCTATGCGCGGGGAGCACGTATTTTGCTAGATCGGTCTGGGTTAGAAGGGTCAACGGAAGTTGTTGATAATCCAATCAACACAGTGATGTGTATTGTTGGAACCGTGGCGTTGCTAATTTTTGGAATCTTCCCGCAGTTTGTCTTGCCATTTTTTACGGCTTTGGCGCAGTCTTTTCCGCAACTTGTTGGCTAATAAAATTCTTATCGAAAGGTAATTGGGTGTTCACGACCTTGCATACAGTTGTACGTTGGCTAGCTAATCTGCATATAGCTCGTCTAGCTTGGGCAAGATGACACTCCAGTCAAAGTTTTCTTCTACAAACTGTCTGCCGCGTAGCCCCATCGCATTGGCCTCATCTTTATCATTTAGCAACTTTCGAATAGCGTCAACTTGCGCTTCAACGCTGTCTGCCAACACCATCTCTTGTCCATTTGTGGCTGAAAACCCTTCAGCGCCAATTTGCGTTGACACAATCGGTCTGGCCATTGCCATTGCTTCTAGCAATTTGAAGCGCGTTCCGCCACCCATCCGCAGTGGGGCGATGTAGACATCTGCCTGTGCCATATACGGCTGAATTTCAGGCACAATCCCCGTTACCGTTACCCCCTTGATATTTCCCAGTGCTTTGACCGCGTCCGTCGGGGATTTGCCCACAATGAGAACTTGAAGCGTGGGAAAGTCTTGCTTTAAGTGCGGCAAAATTTGGTTCACAAACCACACAATGGCATCTACATTGGGCCGATAGTCCATCTTTCCGGTGTAAACCAATGTGGGATTGGCGTTTTGAGGGATTTCTGCGCTGTAGTTGGACACATGAATGCCATTTGGCACCAAAATAAAGTCTGTGTTGACGTTATGTTTGCGTAATTCAACCCCATCTTCTGGAGAAACATACAGCACATGGTCGGCTAAGTTGCAGACATGATGTTCAAATTTACGGATGCGAGGCAGTTGCAAGCGTGAGTACAGTGCATGCGGCCAGCGCCGTGGGTTACGTTTATCTGTGTCATATGCCCGCTGCTGAATGAGAAGCTCGGCATTGAAGGCATCAAATACTATTTTGCTGTGAGGGCTTATTTGGCGAACGGTGTCAATGTAAGCCCCCATTTCTAGCCCTTCAATATGGACGCCTTCAAAAGTGTGCTGTGTCAGCAAGTCTGCTAACTTAGCCGTGAACGTTTCCGAAAGTAGGCGTACTTTCAAATCGGCTTCAGTTCCAGACAGTAACGTCCCTAGTCTGTTTATTTTGTTGCGTTGCGGCTCATCTAGATGTACTTGCTGCGCACAGACTTTGTTTATTTGTTTAGATTTTGAAAATGAAAGTAAATAAACAGCGTGTTGCTTTGCAAGGTGTTGAATCTGCCCCCAAGTTCGGATTGAGCCGCCCTGATCAGGTGGATATGGGTTCGAAGGCGTTAGAAATAGGATGTTTTTCTTTTTCATAATTACTAAACAGATAGATATGTGTTTAGTGTTTTTTGTGCAAGTGCCTGCCAGCTAAACTCTGCAGCTCTTTTTAGCCCTGCGACACGTAATTGATCTGCCATCTTGATGTCTTGGAGTATGGCATCAATAGAATTTGCAACTGCTGCATGATCGTCTTTTTCAACGAGTAGTGCTGCCTCTCCTGCGATTTCCGGTAATGCCCCGATATTGCTTGTAATGACTGGTGTGCCACAGGCCATTGCCTCTAGCACAGGCAGACCAAACCCTTCATAGTGTGAGATCAATATAAATGCCTTTGCACCGCTATATAGGGCAGGTAAGTCAGCGCCAGAAATATCTGATAAAAATTGAACTTTATGGGCAATTCCTAAGTCCTCAATTTGTTGTGTGACATCGTCAAACAGCCACCCTGTATTTCCAACTAAGACAAGATTGGGTGCGTTTTTTTGCGCATTACATGCAATAGCGTAGCTACTGAGCAAGCCAGGTACGTTTTTTCGCGGCTCAAATGTGCCTACATAGAGTAGGTAATCACCAACGATATTGTGTACCTGTTTTACTGTTTCAATTTGCGCTGCTGATGCAGGTGAAAACTCCGCAGCTGGTGCTAAGTGTGTGACCGTGATTTTGTTCGGATCAATGCTGAGCTGTGCGACAGTCTCGGCTTTTGTCGCCTCAGAATTGACAATAATTGCATCGGCTTCGTTCGCAGATCGCTGGATCTGCGCGTTGTAGTACCGCTGACTTTCAGCCGTCATAAACTCTGGGTATCGTAGAAATGCCAAGTCATGGATCGTGATGATTCTTTTCCAGCCAAGTCCCAATGGCGTGATGAAGTCAGGACTGTGATAGATCTGGGGGCGCTTGAGTAACGTTTCTGCCGCGAGTGCATAACGCTCCATACTGTGATGCGCTGGTGTCCAGACCGTTTGCCTTTGCGCGCGCGGATGTGGACTCAGTGTTTCTCGCTGCTTACGAGATTGCTGAACAATCAATTGTTGGTTGCTATCTAGTAGCGGGGGCAGGTACTTGATGAGATTGCGAATATACCGGGCTATTCCGCCTGAGGTGTAATACGTGAGTCTGGCATCGATCGCAATTCGCATCTGCGCGATATTAGCGTTAGGGACTATGCTTGTCAAACTCTGCATTGATGCCTACAGAATGTTCAAATAAGTCCATCAAGGTCCTATACTCTAACCACCCTGTATAACGCAGTGCGTCATGCGGCATGGTTAGAGTGACCTGGCTTGCACACTGACTGGATTGCAACTAAACAAATGTGCATTTTTCATTGCGCTGATCGTGTTTATTTGTTTAGATTTATCAGCCTCTTTGCTTGTCTTGCTAGGCGTCCTGTCTGTTTAGCCTTATTGTTGCGAAAGTGCGGTGTGTCACCCAAATGTAGAGATCTGCCAATTGCCTCGCTAAAAACATTTTCTTCCAGTGGCTGCATGATGTTTGCGTATGACCGTTGCGGGTATTTGCAAGATTTGTTGCTTAGAAGTTGCGGAGTTTGTATTTGTGCCAATGGCTTGGTTCCATTGAGGTCAATCGTTATTGTGTCAGGGTTGAATTGTGGGGCGTGGGTCGCAAAGCAGTCTGCGGTCATTTCCTGCCAACTGTCGTAAACGGCACCGCTCGATTGATAGTCTTGCATGCGGTAGCGAACTAAGCTGTGTTGAAGCGGTACCTGAAATCGATTTGTTTGCGTTTTGAAATGCGTGCCTTGATCGCCGAAGTTAGTTGTTAGCGATTGGCGTGGGAAGACATAGTAGCGCTGTGTGTCCACTAACCAAGCCGTTTTCAAAGGGAACCAGTCTGTGTCAGGAAACTGACTGAAGTAAGGGTGCATTGTTTTCAGGGTATCCTGAAGCCGATTGCGTTCACGCAGCCAGTCTTGGTAGGCTTGCCATTGTTTCGCGGTGTAAATCTGCCCTTGAAACCAGGCGACTTGCATGAAGTACGTGTCAGACGCATCTAGATATGGTGTAAATGCCTGATGCGTAAATCCATTGAATTGCAACGCGTTCAGGCTTATTCCACCAATGTGTGGGCTTGCTCTATATTTGTCTAATGCCGAAAGTGTGTAGTGATAAAACGCGCGCGAGACAACGAGGTCGTCTTCCAATAGCACGATTGCACCGTCGCGTTGTGTGATCCCGCCGCAGAAGTAGATATTTCCAACCAGCCCTTGAGGTTGCGCATGTTGAACAATGGTTTTGCGGCCATGTTGCCAGTCGAATTGGGTTGCAACGGTCACCACATCACGTTGATTGGTGCCACCCGCATCAATCACGATCTCTAACCCAATTGCGTGTTCTGGATACCAAGCTTGATTCAAACTGTTAAGTAGACGCAACAGCGCTGCGGGGCGATTGTAGGCTGGAATAACAATCGTTGGAAAGGTCATAACGTTACTGCTAATGTGGCTAATGTTTCTAATGTCGCTTGGATCTTCTTTGGACTGTGCTGTATAGACCATTGATCAAGAGATACCAAATCACTAATGGTAAACATACAAAGCGCGTCAATTTGTAAAGCTAAACATATTGCATAAACAGACGCAGCTTCCATCTCTAGTGTTAGGGTCTTGTTTGTTACCTGTTGCTCAATTTCCTCATTTGTAATGTGAAATGGTGTGTCAGTTGTCCATGAGGTTCCTAAGCGATAGCTGAATTCTTGGTTGTTTAGCTGTTTTGTTGCGCCTGATACTAGACCCTGGGCGGCGGTGGCTGCGATGTTTGGCGCTAGATAGTGCTGTGAAACGCCTTCATCTCGCAGGGCCGTGTGACAGATTACAGTGTCACCGACGTTCAGTGACGACTGTAGTCCACCCGCTATGCCAATCAGTAGACAGGATTCAATTCCCCAAGCGGCATACTCGTGAATAATAGCGGCGACAGCAGGCCCACCAACCCCGAACCCACTAGCAATGACAATGTGATCATAGGGCGGTCTGAGGCGCAAATGACGCCCCAGAAAGCTTTTTAGCTGTCGCCCGCCGTAGCGATGCTTCAGATATTGATAGGTCGATTTCTGGGGCAATAGGATCAATCGCGTTGGTGGCGTTGCCAATTGTGAGGGGGGCAGTTTCTGCTCAATTAGCTGCCGCGCTCGGTGTAATGGAATGTGATTGACTTTGTCAGGATAAAGTGGAAATGGCATAGATCAGTGGGTTTGAGAACAGCGGTGCCAAGTGTAGCCAAGGACGCAAACGCTGATGCTGGCGGTCGCGACAGTCGCCCAGGCTGTTCCAATTGCAGCATGGGCTTGCGTCAAACCGATGTAAATTGGGAGCGCCAGCAGCACAATAACCAGCGTTGCCAACAGCGCTTGACGATCATATCCCTGTGCGACAAGGACAATTGAATACCGTCGGCTTAGGATGCCAATTGCAAGTGCTAACAGCAGAATGGGTAACAATTGGGCACTTGTTTCCCAGCCAGCACCGAACAAAATGAACATAATGTAAGGCGCTATCCACCAAAAGAGGGTTGCAACGATGAGCAGCGTTATTGTGAGCAGCGCTGTGATTTGCGTCAATCGCGGCATTACAGAACGTGGATTGCCTGTCAGCGTTGGAAACAGCGCACCAAAGATTGCAACAGGTAGAAGTTCTACGGCGCTCGTGACCCGCATTGCAGCGTTGAAAAAGCCAACGTCCGCAGCTTGTGCCAGCCAATTTAAGCTGAACAAGCCTACTTTTTGCAGCAGCATACTCATGAGCATCAGGCCAAATAGAATGAGCCCTTGGCGGCTTGTGTTGCGCCAGTCTGATGGTTGTAAAGGCTGCCAAAGCTGTAAATTAGGAATTGCCCGATGCGTGACGTAGCTTGCATACAGCGTTCCCAGTAGTTGTCCAACCAATAGGGCAAACAGTACGCTCACTAGTGAGCCATCTTGCGACAGGACGAGGCCGACTAATGTCAACTGCAGCATGGTAATGACCAACTGAAAACGCATTAAGACGTCCATGCGCTCAAATCCACGTAGTAAGGCGCTATAGATGGTGGCAAACCCCAGCGGAACAAGAGCCAGACTAAACCAGCGCAGGCCCCAAGCGAAGTCAGTGATCCAATGCGCGCTACTCCAAATCATCACAATCAGTAGTCCGGAGATGATGAGTTGTAGGCGCAGCCCGGCTGCATATTCCGGGCATTCGCTCCGCCGCTCACGACTAGCGAGACGCATGAGATGCGTATCCATCCCAAAACTAGAGACCAGATTGCCAATGGCAACAATTGCGGTGATCAGGGCATATTGACCTAATGCGGCTGCGCCAAGTTCGCGTCCGACAACAATCGCGACAACAAACAGTGCGCTTTGGGTACCTAATCTGGCAAGAAACAGCCAGACTGCATTGGCAGTCACCGTTTTGGCGATGAAAACTTGAGTCACAAAAGATTTAGATAGGACACGGCGTATATGTAGTAACACGGCTTGCCGTGCAATAAGCGCGGATTACTTGATGTGTGTAATCAAATGTTGTGATTTAAGTCGATGGCCCTGTGTAGTGCCACTCCGCGGAATGGCAGATAGGCATCAAGCTAAGAGTTCAATTCGTACTTATCTCAAAGAACTCGTCATCCTGAGTGACCGACCAGCGTAGCCGCAGGTTGAAATCTACAAGGACATTTTCATTCGTAGAGGAGCCTCCTAGGCTCCGGGCACGGGTTCGGCCTAATTCCC
>JAHDIM010000109.1:7393-11760 GCA_020630805.1 Anaerolineales bacterium | reverse complement strand
GCGGTGAAGCTGCTGAAGAAGCCGCACCAGCCGGTCCTGCAAACGTAGTCGCTAGTAGCATTATCGCGACCCCACAAGATGGTGGTTTGGTAACCATTAGTGGTACCGGTACCCCAGGTGCTAGCTTCTTGCTGACCCCAGGTGACCAAGCTGCCACCACCATTGTTGTTGGTGAAGATGGTACATGGTCAACTGACGCAGGTCTTGGCCCAGGTGAACACACCATCACCTTGCAAGACGTCGACGACAGTGGTGCCCCAGTAGGTGTCGCTGGCTCAGTCGTAGTCGTGCTCGAATAAGCAATCGCTTTATGTTCAGAACAGTCAGCGTTTTTGACAAGCGTTGACTGTTCATATCTTCTCCTTAGTGTGTTGGGTGCAACTGCGCCCAACACACTGAAGACACTAAAAATTTTTAGTCAAAGTGTTAGACTCTGCTAACCACACTTGAGCAAAGGCAATTCTTTATAAAACACAATAGTGTCAGGCGGATGAACAGGCTTCATCACTCTGCCAGTCTTGTGTTTCGTAACCCAAACAGGACACCACACTATGACAACACTATCAACTCCATATAAAAATCCCAACGATGCTTGGAGCAAACGGTTGCCAAGCATTCTGTTGTGGCTGGCGTGTCTGCTTGCAGCCATCGGGTTGCTCTATGTCGGCTTTGAAATACTGCGCATTATGGCCTCAACGAGTACGCGACCAACCGATGTTAGCGGACTAGAAGCGTTTGCTTGGAATGTGCGCGAGATTTTCTTCTTCGACACGAGCGATGCGGAAGGGGCTGGTTTGTTCATGGCAAATCGCGTAATTACCGTCATTCTCGCCATTTGTTGGGGTGTTGGCGGTGTTGCGGCGCTGTTCCTGCTATTCAATAATTTTGTCGAAGCATTTCCACGCACCATCATGCAGGTCTTGCAGCCTTATGTGTTTGTGGGGCCAGCCGTGCTGATCTTGTTCTATTACTTGGCACTGCCAACTATTCGGACGCTATGGTTTAGCTTCTTCGATAACTCTGGCGTGCCACCACCCGAAATTTTCAGCTTCTTAACCGAGCCGGAAGCGTTCCGCGCTGGCATCGATAAGCAATGGGTTGGGCTGCAAAACTACATTGATGTGTTTACGCGTGACGATATGCTCGAAGCATTTCGCAACAACCTGCTCTGGATCATCATTGGGGCGACAATGTCGGTCGTGATGGGCTTGGTGATTGCTGCGTTGGCAGACCGCAGTCGGTTTGAGGCGCTGGCAAAGTCGCTCATCTTCTTGCCAATGGCAATTTCAATGGTGGGTGCAGGTGTCATCTGGAATTTCATTTATGAATTCCGCGATGCCTCATCAGAGCAAATTGGGTTGCTCAATGCCATTGCGGTAAGGCTTGGCTTTCAGCCTAGATCATGGATTACAGGCGGGCTCTGGATCAATGAGTTCTATGCCTCTTTACCGCCATGGCTCGGTTTCCTAGACGGACGATTAGACTGGATCAACAATGTGTTTCTCATTGTGATTGTGATCTGGCTGCAAACTGGCTTTGCAATGGTCATTTTCTCAGCGGCCCTCAAAGGTATTCCTTCAGATCTGATTGAAGCGGCGCGCGTTGATGGCGCTTCTGAACTGCAAATTTTCTTCCGCATTATGCTGCCCTCCATTCGCGGCACGATCTTGACGGTTGCAACCACAATTGTGATCTTCACGCTCAAGATCTTTGATGTGGTCCGGGTGATGACCGGTGGCGCGTTCGGGACTGACGTGATTGCGAATAAGTTCTACGTTGAGCGCTTTACCCAACAAAATCATGGCTTTGCCTCCACCATTGCGATTATTCTCTTGCTGGCCGTGGTGCCAGTCATGATCTACAACCTGCGTGATTTCCGCAGACGGGAGACGTTCTAATGACTAGTAAACGAAATTCTTGGACCGTCAATATCATCTTGGCCTTATTGGTCATTCTGTGGACAGTGCCGACCTTCGGCTTGTTCATCTCTTCATTCCGTCAACAGTTTGATATTCAAACGTCAGGCTGGTGGAAAATTTTGCCGCACCGTGAATGGGTTGCCTTGGAAGAAATGGAAATTCCAGAAGACCTAGATCGCGATGGCGTGATGGAAATCATGGGTGCAACGGGGACCTTCAAAGAATTCCGCGAAGGCATTAGCACGCCAGACGGCACCCGCCAAATTACCTGGGTTGGGAATAAACGCCTCGGGCGCTTGGAAGTCCAAGAGCAACAGTGGGTCAGCGGCTTTGATCTAACGCTAGACAACTACGTCAACGTCCTCTCGGGGAAAGAATTTGAAGGGGTCGATACCAAAGGCTCTGCTGAAACCCAGCAAGTCGCGCCAATGGGGATTGCGTTCCTCAACAGTATTGCGGTGACCGTGCCTGCCACAATCATCCCAATTCTGATTGCTGCTTTTGCGGCTTACGGTTTCTCATGGATGCGCTTCCGAGGCCGCCGCGCGATGTTCATTATGGTGGTGGCGCTGTTGGTCGTGCCGCTGCAAATTGCGTTGGTGCCTGTCTTGCGCGACTACAACCGCTTAGAAATCAACGGGACGTTTATGGCACTCTGGCTGGCGCACACCGGCTTTGGTCTGCCGTTGGCGACGTATCTGCTCTATAACTACATCAGTGACTTGCCACGTGACATTCTTGAGTCCGCATTTGTGGATGGCGCATCACACTTCACCGTGTTCACGCGTCTGATCTTGCCGCTATCAGTACCAGCGCTGGCATCGTTCGCGATCTTCCAATTCCTGTGGGTTTGGAATGACTATCTCGTCGCCCTCATTTTCGTCGGGGCCAAGCAAGACTCGATGCTGGTCACCATGCAACTCGCTGAAATGATTGGGGAACGCGGTCAAGACTGGCACCTGCTCACCGCAGGGGCGTTCGTCAGTATGATCTTGCCGCTGACAGTGTTCTTCTCACTCCAACGTTACTTCGTCCGCGGTCTACTCGCTGGGTCAGTCAAAGGATAAACAAGACAGCAAGAGTAGAGAGTAAGAGAAAGAGGAAATGCCTCTTTACTCTAGCGCGCAGCGCGATACTCTCTACTCTTAGCGCGTAGCGCGGTACTCTCTACTCCCTATGTCGTTCAAAAATAAGGTAATGCTCATCACCTACCCAGATTCGCTGGGTGGGGATCTTCGTGCGCTGCATAGCGTTCTCAACACACAATTCAAAGATTGGTTCGATGGCGGTGTGCATATTCTGCCGTTCTTTCCGTCGTCTGGGGATCGTGGCTTTTCGCCGCTGACGTATTTGGAAATCGAGCCGAGTTTTGGTGACTGGGACGATATGAAAGCGATCGGCGCGGACTATGACGTGATGGCTGATCTGATGGTCAATCACATCTCACGCCATTCGATTTACTTCCAAGACTTTCTCAAACACGGGCGGGCCAGCGAATGGGCGGACCTGTTCATCACGCTCGACAAAATCTGGCCGGATGGCAATCCGCCGCAGGAAGATGTGAATAAGATTTTCCTGCGCAAGCCAGAGCATCCATTTTTGGATGTTGAAATCGAAACGACTGGCGAAGTTGAACGCATCTGGACGTCTTTCGGCGACCGTGTTGACTGGGCGGAACAAATCGATCTGGATGTCTACAGCGAAAAGACGCAAGACTTGCTCAAGTCGTTCTTCAAGCATCTGGCAGAAAACGGCGTCAAAATCATTCGTCTCGATGCCGTTGGTTATGTCACTAAGAAACCGGGTACCAGTTGCTTCTGGATTGAGCCGGAAATCTATGATTTTATTGCGTGGGTGACTAAGGTTGCCAATGCTGTCGGCTTAGAGTTGTTGCCAGAAGTGCATGCCCACTATGACATTCAGTTTGCCTTAGCCGACCATGGCAGTCGCGTGTATGACTTTGTCATGCCAGCCATGGTATTGCACACGCTCTATACCGGCAATGGTGAGAAGCTCAAAGACTATTTGCGCGTCTGTCCGCGTAATCAATACACCACCCTTGACACCCACGATGGCATTCCCATTCAGCCCGACATGGACGACCTGCTTACCATCGATGAATGTCAAGCCATTGTTCAAACCTGCATGGATCGCGGCGCAAATCTGAATCGTATTCTGGGTAACAACAAGAAGCGCGCAGACTTTGATGCGCACCAAATCAACATTACGTACTACGACGCGGTTGGCCGTAACGATGATATGTACATCGCCGCCCGGGCACTGCAATACTTTGCGCCCGGCACGCCGCAGGTGTACTATGTCGGCGCACTGGCGGGCGAAAACGACTACGTTGCCCAAAAAGAACAAGACGCAGGGCGCGCAGTCAATCGAACCAATTACACCCTAGGCGAAGTCGCAGCGGACATTCAAAAAGACGTGGTGCAACGC
>JAHDIM010000109.1:0-7293 GCA_020630805.1 Anaerolineales bacterium | reverse complement strand
GATGGCGAACACGGCATCGCGCCCAACTATGAACCTGCATATCCGCTCGCAAGGACGAAAGAAGCCTTAGACGGCGCACGCATTTGGGACGGCTATTACATCCGCTGGTTCAACGATCCGCTCTTTGGGCGTCAGTATCCAGCCGATATGGTTGACTATTACACCAGCACTGGCAAACTGCCTAACGGCCTCGATTTTGTGCAAGACGGTGACTTTGACATCATCGCGACGCCGAATGACTTTATTGGCATCAACAACTACACGCGCCAGCGCATGGATGGCATGCTAGAACTGGATGATTTCCAGACTTCTGCTACGCCAAATCCTGGTGCAGAGTACACTGAAATGAATTGGGAAGTGTATCCGGATGGGTTATATGACCTGATCAATCGGTTGCACTTTGACTATCAAGCGCCGAAGCTTTATATCACTGAAAGCGGTTGTAGCTATGGTGACGAACCCGACGCAGACGGTCGCGTCCGCGACGACCGCCGCACCCGCTACTATGCGCGTCATGCCGATGCTGTGCATCGCGCTATTCAAAACGGTGCTAACGTTGCCGGTATGTTCATGTGGTCACTCATGGACAACTTCGAATGGTCACTCGGCTACTGCCAACGCTTTGGTATGGTCCACGTCGACTACGAAACGCAGAAGCGGACGATCAAAGATAGTGGGTGGTGGTATAAGGATACGATTGCGCGGAATGGGTTGGAATAATTCGTAAGGTGGAATGCGTAAATTCTTATATACGCTGGTACAAGCCACATCTCAATTTGAAAATATGCGTAGCAGATAACAGATTACGAATTACACGTTACGCATTAGCAACATTCAATAACAAATAAAAAATGACAAATAACAACTTTACCTGGTGGAAACACGGCGTCATCTACCAAATCTACCCGCGTAGTTATATGGACACCAACAACGACGGCATCGGCGATTTGCCGGGGATTACGTCGCGGTTGGATTACCTCAAATGGCTGGGCGTTGATGCAATTTGGATCAGCCCGTGCTTCAAGTCACCAATGGATGACTTTGGCTACGACGTTGCCGATTATCGTGACATTGATCCGATGTTTGGCACAATGGATGACTTTGATGATTTGCTCGCTGCGGCACATGAACGCGATTTGAAAGTGATCTTGGATTTTGTGCCAAATCACTCGTCGCATGAGCATCCTTGGTTCCAAGAGTCCCGTAGCTCGCGTGACAATCCCAAAGCAGACTGGTACACGTGGCGCGATGCAAAGCCAGATGGCTCACCGCCGAATAACTGGGTGGCGGTCTTTGGTGGTTCAGCATGGGAATGGGATGAAACCCGCCAGCAATACTATCTGCATATGTTCTTGAAAGAACAGCCAGATCTGAATTGGCGCAACCCTGAAGTGAAAGCTGAAATGCTCGACACCATCCGCTTCTGGATGGCAAAAGGCGTTGATGGTTTCCGCGTAGACGTGGCGCACTTCTGTATGAAAGATCCAGAGTTGCGTGACAATCCCGTCAATGAAAACCGCGAGACCTTCTTCAAAGACAAAGGTGCATGGGATTCACTGCATCACGTCAATGACTCTGGTCACGAAGATATTCATCAACTGTTCCGTGAATTCCGCCAAGTGTTTGATGAGTTCGAACACATCAGCCCGCGCTACTCGATTGGCGAAATTCATCTTGAAGACACCGAAGAATGGGGCACCTACTACGGCAACGATGATGAACTGCACATGCCGTTCAACTTCAAGCTGCTCAGTGCTGACTGGAATGCTGCCGCCGTGCGTAGCGTCGTCGATGAAATGGAAGCGGTTGTGCCTGCGCACGGTTGGCCGAATGCTGTACTTGGTAACCACGACGAACCGCGCATTGCGGCGCGTTATGGCGTTGAAAATGCACGTCTCGCAGCAATGCTACTGCTGACTCTGCGCGGCACACCCACCATGTACTATGGTGACGAATTGGGTATGCCAGACACGCATATTCCAGCAGATAAACAGCAAGATCCATGGGGGCTGCGCGTCCCCGGACTAGACCTTGGCCGTGACCCTGAACGCACCCCGATGCAGTGGGACGACAGCAAATATGCTGGCTTCTCTGAGGCAGAGCCGTGGTTGCCGGTCGGTGCGGACCTTGAAACCTACAACGTCTTAGCCCAAAAAGCTGACGATGCGTCAACGCTGAATTTCTACCGGACGCTGTTGCAATTGCGCAAAGACGAAGCAGCCTTACACGCCGGTGACTACACGCCCTTAGATGTCGCGACAGACAATGTCTACGTTTACGAGCGCCACACTGCAAACGATAAATTGATTGTTGCGCTGAACTTTGCAAACGAGGCGCGAGACGTTGCCTTGCCAGTCTCTGGCAGTGTGCTACTTTCTTCGCACCCTGACTCTTCACTAGACGGTAAAACGCTGCGGCTGGCAGCGAACGCTGGGTGTATTATTAAGACATAACCTAAGAACGAGGCGTGTTCCTACGAGGAACACGCCTCGTAGAATAGTGAATTACACCACATGGACGCCGTCTTAGACTTCCTTTTTGAACTCCGCCAAAACAATAACCGCGAATGGTTTGACCTCAATCGTGACCGCTATCAGGCTGTAAAAGCTGAGACGGAAGCGTTTATTGACAGTTTGATCGAGGGCATCAACGACTTTGATGAACTTGGACCATTGTCTGCCAAGCAATGTATGTTTCGCCTCTTCCGCGACACGCGTTTTAGTAAAGACAAAACGCCTTACAAGCTGAACTTTGGCGGCTATATTTGTATGGGTGGCCGTAAGACCGGCAACGCTGGTTATTATTTGCACCTGCAACCTGGTGAATCATTTCTGGGCGGTGGCTTATATCGGCCAGATAGTGCGCGTCTCGCAAAAGTGCGCGCGGCGATTGATGAAGATGCGAGTCGTTTTCATGCGATCAATGCCGAGCCTGCCTTTCAAGACTGGTATGGCAAGTTTGACGGTGAATCTGTCAAGAGCGCACCGCGCGGCTTCAAGAAAGATCATCCAGAAATTGATTTGCTGCGCTTGAAATCTTTCACTGGCATTCGGTCTGTTACCGATGAACAAGTCACCGCTGCTGACTTTCGAGCGCATGTCTTAGAAGGGTTCCGCACGATGATGCCTCTTGTCAAACTAATGAACCGCGTCACCGCTGGAATTGAAGAATAATTCTGAACCATGTTTGAGAAGCACGTATTTGTAGGCATTGATCCAACAGCTGGTAAGCGCGCAGCTAATATTGCTATTCTGGACTCAGAACTCCGCACGATCTACGAAGAGTCATTGCCTATGACGGAGGTTGCAGCGCAGATAGATAAGTACCCCAAAGTCATCTGTGCGTTAGATGCACCGCTTGGCCCAAATATCGGTTTGTTGGCCGATCCCGAAATTCGCGCAGACTATGGCCTTGATCCGAAAGGCGAAACGTGGATGGATTTCAAGGTCAGTGAATATCTATTACGCCAACATGGGATCAAGCTATACAATACGCCGCGTGACCCTGAAAAAGTCCCCAGTTGGATGTTAGCCGGTTGGAAGCTGGTTTCAGAATTGCGCGAACTTGGCTTTGTCAATTACCACCCTGAAGACACGCGTAGCGCGCGGCAGCTCTTTGAAGTGCATCCACATGCTAGCTACGCGGTGTTGTTAGGGGTATTGCCACGCAAAAAAGATACCCTTGAAGGGCGCATGCAGCGTCAATTGTTACTATTTCAAGAGCAAATTGATGTAGCCGATCCATTGCGCATGTTTGATGACATTACGCGGCATCACATGCTGAAAGGGGATTGGCAAATTGAAGGGCTGCACACGCATGATGAGCTTGATGCGTTGATCGGGGCAGTTACGGCTTACTACGCCAGTGAAAAACGGGATGAGATTAGCTTGGTCGGGGACCGCAACGAAGGCGCGATTGTTGTACCAAGCGGGCGTCTACGGCCAAAGTATAAGTAGCAAAGGGAAAATAATTAATGGCTAAACGGATAACTATTAATTGTTAACTACTCAGAGTCTTGAACACTGTCAATAACAATTAACCGTTCAGCAATTCAACAATTAATTATTACTACCGGCTCCAGCCAATTTTCTCGTCGTCCATCCAGTCATCCTCAACAAAATAGCGCCCGATCCACTTGCGGGTTTTCTTGAGGTCTGCGCTGCGCGCCCAGCGCTTTAGGCGCGGAATGTGCCGAATATCATCAAGGGCGACATATTCATCCAAGATTGGGTTGAAGCGGTGATAGCGTCTACCTAATAAGCGCGTGCACTGATAGTGCGCTACGCCAGAACTCCCATCCATCAATAGTTCCAGCAGCGGCAGCTCGAACGGGGGATCACTATTGGGTCGGCGACGGAATGCCCATTGTGACCAGCCCCAGTCGGAGTTATAGGCTTCAATGAACTTGCGATTCCGCCCCGTGCCAATTGAGAGCATAACAAGCTCATTCAGAAATTGACTGCCTGTATTTGCATCAAGCGCTTGCGCGAGCGCCGCCATAGAGGGGTTGTTTGCGACAACGCCGCCATCGATATAACCTTGAAACACAGGGAAATAGGTCGGTGCTGCGGAAGACCGCATGACGACATCAATCACGCGTTCGTTTGAGTCTTCACTGTGGTCAAAGTTGTGAAAGAACTTTGGCTTCCACATCCGTTCGCCACTGCGGGTGCGAGAAGACAGATCAAATGAGGGGACGAGAATACGGGCATCCAAATCGCGCAGGCGCATGTCGCCAAAATAACGCGTGAGGATTTTGCGCATGCCCGCGTGATCGTACTGCGCACCGACAGCAAAGCCTAAGTCAGTCAGATTGTCGCGGCGCGAGTCAGCGAATACATCATCGGCAAAGTTTTCGTAGAGCTCGCGTAACTGACGTGGCGTATACCCAGCGGCAAGACCAACGGCAATAATGCTGCCTGTAGACGTGCCAGCAAACAAGTTCACGCTGCCAATTGTGCCAGGGTGAGCGGCCTCTAGCTGTTCTAACACGGTTGCCGTGTAAATGCCGCGCACACCACCACCATCGAGACTAAGAATACGATAGCCTTTCATGGTCGTAATTATAGCGAGACTTTAACAACAAAGCGTGGATCTTGAAGACCCACGCTTTGTAAAAAGGCTATATGTATTGTGAGACCTAAGGTGTCGTTACACCATAGCTTCTACAGCCTGTCCCTGATTCCGATTGCGCAACCATAAGATACAAGCACCAATCCCGGCGAAGACCACGACCAAGCCAACCGCCCAGCCAACAAACGGAATGGCGCGGATGATTTGGTAAATCAGCAGCCCGATGAGCAGGGCGATGTAGCGATTAGCGCCTTCCATCATGTTGCGGTCTTGGCGAGCGAAAATTTCACTCCCAACTAAGTAGGCAACAGCGATCTTACTGAGTGAGAACGCGATAAAGCTAAACAGCACCATCAGACCAAAGATGCTCAGCCCACCGAGACTGAAGACAGTGCCAGATAGTTGCCCGAAACTGATGAGACCAGCTAACATGGCGATCAAAATCAACATACCGATAGCGACTGGAATGGCGATGACAAAGACCACTGCGCTCAATGCGCCCCAGCCGGTACTTGGCAAGAACCGGTCACGCATAATGGTGCTGACGTTGCTTGGGATGGAAGGGATGAGCCACAAGAGCAAAGACCCAATGATGGCCAAGGCAATGAACTCACCAAGTCGTTGGGTCACGGCACTCCAAATGCGGCTTTGCACGGTGATTTCAACTGGTTCGCTACCGCTGTTGTTGACGGCTTCGGTAAACGTCACGTCGCCACCAATGTCTAGCCCATCGAGATTTTGCTCAATGTCACTTTCGTAGTTCAAGTTGCCTGCAATAGTGGCACCGCTGCCAATGGTCAAGCCAGGTGCAATGTAATTGATGTCAATGTCCGGCATGTTTGGATTGAAACGCTTCATCCATTCTTCCATTTGCTGTGGATCGAACTCTTGTCCATCGCTTTCGGAACCAACGCCTAGATTGGCATCGCCGCCAATGTTGCCATTGAGGGCAACACCCATCCCGCCAGCGTTGACATCGCGACCGACATCGCCATCAAGCAAAACTTGGAACCCGCCGCCAAAGATACTACGGGCAACTTCGCTCCCGTCAGCAAATTCAAGGCTGTTCCCACCACCGTAGAAGCTACCGGCAATGTTGGCGCTTTCCCCGACACTAATCAGTTGGCCACCAATAAAGACGCTACCGTTGATATCGCCATTGATGGTAACGATGGAGCCACCGCCAAAAACGTTACCGTTGACAGTGCCATTGATGACAACTTCAGTTGCACCAACAAAGACATCGCCATTGACGGTGCCGTCAATCAAGACTTTGTTCCCGCCGATAAACAGATCATCATCGACAGTCTCCCCAGCTTCGATGATGACGCGGTCTCCAGACTCGGTTGTTTGGGCCGCCACCGGGGCTGCCATCGTAAACATTAGTAGAGCCACTAACGTCATACTGATTGCAATAAATTTTTTCACTGATAAACCTCCTGAATAATTTGGCAATCGTGCCAATTGTGAACATCGTATGCAACTCTGTACGCATAAGTGTCCCAAACGTTGCAGTAGTCTATAGGTATAAACCCGTTATAGCTTGGTGGAATGTTGCGCCAGTTGTCTGTAATGCGGCTCAACTGCGTCGTCTTCGTTGCTGCCCTCAGAATACATAGTGGTAGGTCATACGCCATAGTGCCATTGGTCATAAGCGCAGGCATATTGGAATGCAATTGCAGAGGCTGTGGTTATGGCTAGTCGCATAAAATTGCGTAATGCATTCACACAAGACGCATCCGTAGTGTTGGAGATGGATTAAACAAAAACAGAGACCATTTTGGTCTCTGTTGTGCTCAAACTAATTTGTAAACTGAGGGCTACTTGCCAGAGGACAAGGTCCCTGTTTCGACAATGCGGCGACGATACTTCACCAAGACATTACCCAGAGCGGTTTCAAGATCAACATCAGTGGCGTTTGCTAACGTGATGAGTGAGAAAAACGCGTCGCCCATTTCGCCTTCCCAGTTTTTTGTGGGAATGAATTCACGTTTGCCGTAATCGGTGGACTTGAGCGCTTCTTTGGCAAGCTCGCCGACTTCCGCCAACACGTCCAAGAGACGCGCGTTGACATCAACGTGAATACCTTGGGCATCCATAAATTGCCCTACAGATTTTTGATAGCGTGGAAATTCTTCCGGGACGATTGACATTAGGCCTCCAATGCGATGTGTCGAATTATAAAGGGAACTGCAACTTTATGGTTAACCAGTTTAAGTG
>JAHDIM010000108.1:9491-11792 GCA_020630805.1 Anaerolineales bacterium | reverse complement strand
TATTGCTACGGCCCCAACTTCTCGCCATGGCGAAACAACACCACGCTTAGGATCGAAGCTGTCACAGAGATTGCTGGCAACGCAATTGGCACAATAAGCAGTATCGCAAAAGTGCTGAGCAAGAACAGTTCAAAATTGTTGACCCAATGGTCGAGCGTTTGAGTTGCGCTTGCGATGTCATTGAACAACACCCAAATGCCAAGCGCCGCAAATACAGTAATCACTACCGCTGCAATCATCGTGCTGTGACCGCTCCACCACCATTTCCAGAGTTTGGTTTCATGGCGGAGGCCGTTCTGTTGAAAGAGGCGCGCACAATAGAAGTAAATCCCCATGATCAGCACGCCCATCGCCAGAATTGGGCCTAGAAAATAGAAAAAGCCCAAGATATGCAAGTCGGTAATTTGAAACGCGACGGCTGAATACAGCCAAAGCCAAAGTGCAATTGCAAACGGAATGACGCTCAAAACCGAGAGATTGAACGCTGCGCCAGAGACAAAAGCGTATACGCGCGGTTTGTCTGCACGTCTGGTCCAAGCATCGAACTTGGTAATCCATTCAAAATAAGGTGTGATGTGTTCCATAGTCATTACTCCTAAAAAACACAGGCATGCCAGCGTTTGGCATGCCTGTGTCAACGTACTTGTCTAAACGTCTTCTTTAGCGTGTTCCGTGATCAAACGCTCTGCCTTTGCATTTGAAATGCGATTGTGTAGACGCTTGGCTTCATGCTCGTCACGGATGGTCTTAGACAGCATCAGCGTAGAGGCCACGACAAAGTACAGCCCCATGCCAAGGTAGGCCTTGACCCAGATCTCGACCGGTGCAAATAAGATCCCAATCGAGGCCGCGCCGAGCGACAAGGCGAACGAGAGCCGCACAAACATGCGCCACGCACCCGTATTCGTTTCTAAGCCAGTTGGATGTAAGTAATCTTGATGGATATTGTTCAGCATAAGGTTTCTCCTGTGTCATCGTTGAACTTGATGACTACAGAATAAACCGCGCTGCTGACTGGTAGTGGGAGTAGGACTCCGAAGAGTCGGAGTTGGGGGATTTAGTTTTGTAGAGGAACTACGACGTCAGGGGAAGAGGCGCGGTTTACCGCCTGAAAGTTTCCAAAAAACTGCGAATCTACTCGCTATCGTTGTCGTAATCGCGTTCGTAATCGATCGGTGATAGCTCATTTGCGACTGTTATCTTGAAATTCAATCGGATAGAGGCTCTGAATGCTGGTTACTCTGAGTCTTCTCGATTACGATTACGAACACGATAGCGATTACGAGCAATCGCAATTGACCCGCCGGTGCAAAATTCGTCGTTAGATGTTCATTTGTTGGAGCTAATGGCCGCGTCCACCTCTATAGCGCAATCAACACAATCGCCAACACACATAATCCCACACCAAACCACTGTCGGTTCGTCACCGCTTCTTTCAAGATAAACGTGGTCAGAATAACGGTCACCATCGGATAGAGCGAGGAGAGCACCGCCGCAACATCTAGGCGGGTGAGTTGTTGGGCGAGGACATAGAACGCATTACCAGCGGCATCAAGGACGCCAGCGAGAAGCGCGATGGGAGCCACAAATGGTGCCGGGAAGGACTGACCTTGGAAGGCCAGCATTACTAACATGATCGGGATCGCAATGCCTTTGGCAAACACCAACGGCCAGAATAGATAGATATCGTCCGTGAATGAGATCGTCAAAATGAAGATCCCAAACATCAGTCCGGCAAACAGCGCAATGCCAAGACCATTCTGATTACTAAATGAAATGCCGGTTTCAGACTGGGACGTAATCCAAATGCCAATTAGCGCCAGCGCAAAGCCAACTAACGTGAAGAGGCTGGGCAATCCATCAAAGATAAGTGCATAAATGGCAGGGACTCCAGCGGTAAGCACGCCGGTGACAGGGGAGACGACCGCTGCTTTTCCTTGGACCAATCCTCGAAAGAGAAACGCTAACCCAAACACACCAGCGATTCCTGCCACACTACCAAGCAAAATATTGCGCAGATCTGGAAACGGTTCGTTCCAAACAAGTGCCGCAATAATCAGCGCGATTGCAGCGACTGGTGAAGAAATTGCCAGCACTTGATATTCACTAAGCTTGCGCGAGGCGTAGCCACCGGAGAAGTCACCAGTGCCAAAAGAAAATGCTGCGCCAAGCGCGGCTAGCGCGCCGAGAAGAGATGCGTCCATGAGTGTGCGTGCTTATGTCTGGGAGGGATGGGTTGAATGCGTAAAGTGTAACGTGTAATGCGCTTTAGGAAAGTGCATTCTTCGAAATTTCAGAGAC
>JAHDIM010000108.1:0-9391 GCA_020630805.1 Anaerolineales bacterium | reverse complement strand
TATTCAATTACGAAATAAACGGACGCTAGCACGCGCGCGGAGTCGGTGAGATGCTCTTGCGCATTGAGCCGGGCGCGCCAAGATTGCACACGATGCAGCCAGTCTGGACCAGATAAGAACGAAAGTAGCTGTGTTGTCAATCCACGGGCTTTTTCACGGTCGGTGTGCGCTAATGCCTGTTCTATCAAATTGGCATAAGTCGTCCGAATTGTGAATTGCTTATCGATAGCGACAGTGGTCAGGTCGATATCTTCCAAGCATAACAAGGCATACCGTAAGGCATCATGCGGTTCACGCAATGCCTGACTGGCGAGAGTCATTCCAAAGTAAGCCCCCGCTGTATACCGTTTGCGATTCAGCACACTGCGAAATTCTTCCAAGGCGAAGTCATATTTTTTGAGCTGTAATTCAGAATGTGCCAATAACAGTGGTAGTGCCGAATGTTGTGCTCCTGCGCGGCGGGCACGTTGAAATCCCAACGCAGAGGCATGATAGTCCTTACTGGCATAGGCTGCTAAGGCTTGCCCCAGCGAGCGCACCAACAAACGGCGCTGCTCGCGATTTTCCAACACCACCTCAGAGACTGCTTCGCCAGCTTCTGAATACGAATCTTCTGTGTTCATATCCAATAATGACGAAGACGCCCGTTTCAATGCCCGGCTTAGGGCCCAATCCAATGGTGACGTTGGTAGGCTTGGTTCTGCTTGTAAGCGCAATTCTTCCGTTGGCGAGCCAAAGAGCTGGGTGGTTTCGCGTGTCCCGCTCACACTCAGGGGACGGCGAACGGCTGGTAATGGCAAGAGTTGCTTCGTTGTGTCTAATAAGGTCTGGGCAGCAAATGCCTCTTTCGAACCGGGGTGTAATCGCTGCGCTGTCATAATCGCTTCGCGTGCCGCTTGGGTGTTACCCAGCCGTTGTTCTAAATGCGCAACAGCCAAATACTCGCTCGATGCATTGCGCGGGTTGCCAGAAGACTGATACAACTCTGCCAGCGCTTTCCGCGCAGAAATGAGGGTAGGCTGGGCCTCTGCAGCGTTGAGGTAACTCAACAGCGCTTGGTTATTGATCCCTTGTTGCCGGTAACGCCGCCCAAGACGCACATAGGCTTCGGCAGCTTTAGCAGGTTGGTCGAGTTCGGTGTAGATGTAGCCAATGCGGCTGAGCGCACCAACGGCCCCTGGGGAAACAAGAGACGCTTGGCGATAGTAACTGAGCGCACTTGGGAGATCTTGCTTTTGAAGATAGATCAGCCCAATGCTCGTCAGTGCAGTGTAATCTGATGGGCGAGCCTCTAGCGCTTGTTCATACGCTTCTAGGGCTTGCATCCACTCTTGATCCCACGCGTGGGTATGACCGATGCGCATCGCATCGGCATAGTCTGGCACTGGAGCCGTCACGTCAGCGCGACGCCTCCTAAGAGGTGCGCCAAGACTGCCTTTTGTGCATGTAAACGATTGTGTGCCTGTGGGAATAAAACAGACTGCTGTGAGTCAGCAGCTGCATCTGTAATTTCTTCGCCGCGATGTGCGGGCAGACAGTGCATGATGATGCTGCCCGGATTGGCATGGTGCATCAACTCCAAATTGAGCTGATATGGGGGAAAGACTTTCAACCGCTGTGCCGTTTCTTCTTCTTGCCCCATACTTGTCCAAACGTCAGTGTAGACCACATCTGCGCCGGTGACCGCTTCAATCGGATCAATGAAAGGGGTGAATGACGCCCCATTGCGCTCTGCACGCTCGCTAATCAGATCCATTTCGTCTTCAGTGAGATGGTAGCCTTCTGGCGCAGCAATGCGAACATTGACGCCCATCACGGCGGCATAAATTAGGAGTGAGCGGGCAACATTGTTACCATCCCCAACGTACGTCAGCGTCTTCCCTGCGGGATCACCAAGTTGCTCCACCAAGGTCAGGGCGTCCGCAATGGCTTGTGAGGGGTGATGTGAGTCAGACAAACCGTTGATTACTGGAATTGAGCCGTATTTTGCAAGCTCTAGTAACGTGTTGTGGTCAAACACGCGCGCCATAATGCCATCAACATAACCAGACAATACCCGTGAGATATCGGCGACTGTTTCGCGCTTACCCAGTCCAATTTCTTGCGGTGAAAGTGACAATCCATTCCCGCCAAGTTGGCGCATTCCAATTTCATAAGAGACGCGGGTACGCAGGCTTGGCTTTTCAAAGACTAGTGCCAGTGTCTTCCCAGCAAGGATAGGAGTATTGCCCCCTTGGAAATGTTCAGCTTTGAGAGATTGAGCCAAGGTGACCAGTCCGCGCAGCTCAGCGTCGGACCAATCTTCAAGTGCAATGAAATGTGAAGTCATAGTGACGGGACGTCAGTTTTGTTGTCTAAGCTTTATAACAGGGCAAAATGGGAGACCGTTTTACTTACTTTAGAAAAGTAAGCGCTTCAATTTAGAAGCTTGTAAGTGGTATTTACGCAACGGTCTGTGAAAGCGCTGTCACAACCGTCTAAGTTTGGGAACAGTTAGCTTTTGAACGGGCTATAAAAAAACAAAAGTTCCGTGCAATGCTTCTTCACAGAAACATTACACAGAACAGCAATGTGTGGGCAGGACAGGAGTCGAACCTGCGACCCCCTCGGTGTAAACGAGGTGCTCTAACCAGCTGAGCTACCCGCCCGTACGCAAAATTATAGCAGAAGACAACCAAATTAGATTGGGCAATGCGAAAAAAGTTTGTGCGTGTTTGTTAGAAATCGTGCCATTGGCAGAAATTCCAAGCACACATCGCGAACAGTTTTGTTGTAGACAACCTACGCAGATCACCAATTAGTCATGAATACCTATCAGACGAACATTTTTGCAATGCAGCGTGTGTTATATTGTTGTTAGCTGCAATTATTATTGAGGAATTATTTCCATGTACAGAGATCAAATTCGCCAAGCTTATGATGGCCTCTCTCCATCATTTCAAGTACTGGCGAAGTTTTTACTAGATCATACTTACGAAGCAGCGTTTATGAACGCATCACAGTTGGCCGTCCACTTAGATGTAGACCCGGCCACGGTTGTGCGTTTTGCGCAACGCTTGGGTTACCCTGGGTTTCCAGAGTTGCTTGGCGAAATTCGATCAGAGGTGCAAGACGATCTGCAGCGCTACACGCAGCCGTCTGAATTCACTGCTGACCCCGCTTCTGTAGCGCTGGCAGCCCTGCGTCGTGAGATTAACAATCTTGAATTGATGGAGCGTTCGCTAAAACCACGCGAGGTCAATACGTTTGTTGAAAAAGTTGCGAATGCAAATCGTGTTGTGGTGGCTGCTGAAGGCAATGGTGGCGCAATTGGACAGTTGTTCGCACAACAACTGAACAGTATGGGCATCAATGCGCATGCAATTAGCCCCAGCCCGGCGGCTGTTGCGGCAGCAGTGTCAGCTCTCACCGATGCAGACGTGATGATTGGCATTGCGGAAACCTCAATTTGCCAAGATGTAGCCCATGCGCTCCGTTTGGCACGTGAGCGTAAGGTGTTCACGGTTGGCATTGCAGGGTCAACGACATGGCCTGTGGCGACAGCCGCTGAGATGCTGATGACTGCGCCAAATACCAGCGCAATCCGCACGCCAGACTTCCCAGCCTTGATGACGCTACTCTCAACGCTGTACCAAGCATTGTGGGTTGCCACGCAAGAGCAACAATTGGCCCGTGAAAAGTCCTATCGGGCAATGCTCCGCAGCTTTACGCGACTCCGCAATGAGGAGCCACAGCCAGAAGTGCCTAGCCGTATGACAGATCGCCCGCCGCAAACGAATGGGCTTGGCTTAGGCGTCTGAGCTATCCATCTTATAGACTTTGAGAATGCAAAGACCCTCCGTGTGGAGGGTCTTTTGGTTTAATAGAGTAGATGTCAAACTGAGCTTTAGCACAGCGCTACGGTTGAATGTTGTACGTCAGCGTTCCCTTGCGACCTTGCTCGTCTGTGATGGTGGTTGTGTAGATACCGTGGAAATTCACTTCACGTGTCCAAGTCACGGCACCTGTCACATCCGCTTGAATGAAGTGCCCTGTCTCTGTAACAGACATCGATTCTGATTCATTCCCAGCACAATCACTCTGTTTTGCAGTTGTTTCTTGTGCTAACAATGAATCTGAGTGGAACCCTGTCATGCTCAGTGTAACCGTCCATTTACAAGCGCCCGTACGGGTAATGTTGATCAAATTGACCGTCCCCATGACTTCTGCGTCAGGGTCTGGTGTGGCAGTTGGGACAGGCGTCGCGCGTACAAAATCAGGATCTACGCCTAACGCAAAGTCTAGGCGCGTGACATCTGTATTGTTGTAGGTGTAGCATGTCGTGCCTGGTTTACCAGAAACTGGCAAGTAAACGGTCTGATTCAGGTTGAATCCAGTGACCATGAAGCCTTCTGGGGCCACCAAACAATACTTGTTGGTGTCTCTAAATTCCACGCGTGCGCCTGGGCCAACGTGGTTCCCACCATTTGCTAGATGCAGGCCATGATCATCTAAGTAAACACAGCCTTGCAGTTGACCCACAAAAAAGCAGCCATTGCCTTCAGTTAGGTCAAAATCAGTTGGGGGAACTGTTGCAGCTTCTGCTGGTGTTCCAACTAACGCCACGCCAAAGTCAACCCGCCATTGTCCGTCTTCTTTTACATGACAGTTTGAATCTGCTGCTACAAAGCTGCCCCCGTTGATATTTACACCATTGACCGCGTACCCTTGTGGGCCAACTACGCAGAACCGTGAATTGTCAAACATAATGTGAATGGCAAAACCTTCGGTGACGTTGTTATTCCCTAAACTGGCATTGAACGTGTTTTTATCGTTGGTATAGACACAGCCGCTCAACCCAAGGCGGGCCCAGCAACCGCGGTCATCCAATTGGACGACATAGCGTGGTGCTTCTGTTTTGGTCGGCTCTGGTGTGCGTTCGCCGACAAAAACCACCCCAAAATCTAGACGCCAAACACCGCTACCGGGTTCATAGGTGTAACAGTTGTTGGTTTGGCTAGCAGCAAACACCGTCTGATTGAGCGTGATGCCACTCATTTCAAAATGCAGCGGTACTTCAAGACAGTATTTATTGTTGGTGTATTTGGCAATCGTGATCCCTTCGCCTAAATGATTGCCACCCGTTGCGCGGTTCTGGTTCTTGTCATTTTCATAGACACACCCTCTGAGGTCGCCAATTTCCCAGCACCCATCAGCAAAGGTGATGGTCTTCGTCACTGCATCGCCGTCTGCATGCGCAACGATTGTTGGCAGAAATAAAAATAGGCTGAAAACCAGCCCTACAATTGAAACTATCTTGTTGGAATTCATAAAAGTTAATCTAGAAATTGTGAAACGCGCGGAACTTACCTAACTGCGACATATTGTACGCAATTCTGACGCAGCATATGCGGGGTTGACGGACCCGGAATTGGGAGACCATACCACAATCGTAGTTTAGAGTACACCAGCCGGGTCAACTTCAGCCGACCAATGACTTGGGAGGTTAATATGCGGTAAGACCTGCGCCGGATTTGGCCCACGCAACAGTAGGTTCCACCGATAGTCGCCACTGATGCGCCCAAAGAATGCCGGTGCCGGCCCAATGAGTGCGGTGCTATTCAATTCGCGCTGCCGAATTTCACGTCGAATTTGCGTCGCAATTTCCTGCGCTTCTTGTTCAAGCTTGCTGTAATTGTGATGCCGTCCCAAAAAGCGCACAAGTTTCCCAAACGGCGGATAGCCTTGCATGCGCCGATAGTCCAATTCCTGTTGGAAGAAACCTTTGTAGTCATGCTCAGCCGCCGCTTGCACCACATAATGGTCAGGCATATAGGTCTGCAAGATCACCCGTCCACCACGCATGGAACGCCCAGCCCGTCCGGCAACTTGCGTTAGCGTTTGGAACGTCCGCTCGCTAGCGCGATAGTCAGGCAAGGCCAGACCAATGTCAGCAGAGATCACGCCGACCAGTGTGACCAAGGGCAAGTCATGGCCTTTCGCAATCATCTGCGTACCAATGAGAATATCGGCATTATGATGGGCAAAGTGGGTCAGGATGTGTTCGTAGCTGTCTTTAGAGCGAACAGCGTCGCCATCTAAGCGCAAGACGCGGGCCTCTGGAAATTCAGCCCCAATTTCTGCTTCGACGCGCTCTGTTCCCGTCCCAAAAAATTTGATGCGGGTGTTGTAACACTTTGGGCATTTCTCTGGCGGCTTGCGACGCGTGTTGCAGTGATGACATAGCAACGTGTCACCCTTGCGATGATAGGTAAACGGAATCTCGCAGTTGGGACATTCCGATGTATGACCACAGTCACGACAGAACACAAAGGTGGCCTGTCCGCGGCGGTTCAAGAACAAGATCACTTGCTCTTCCCGCTGGAGGGTTTGCTCAATTGCGACGTGCAATTCGCGGCTAAACAACGAGCGATTGCCTTGCTTCAGCTCATGCCGCATGTCCACAATGCGTGCGGTGGGCAGTGCAGCAGGGAGTAACCCTTGTAGCTCAGGGTCCCCATGACCGTAAATGCGGGTGGGCATTTCCAGATAGTGGTAACGCCCCCGTTTGGCGCGTTCATACGTCACCATATCTGGCGTTGCTGACCCGAGCAGACAGACGGCGTTCAGACGCCGCGCGTATTCAACTGCTACATCACGCGCGTGATAGTACGGCCCTTCAATTGGCGGCGACTGTTTGTAAGCTTCGTCGTGCTCTTCGTCCAGAATAATAAGGCCGAGATTGGGCAGCGGTGACCACAGTGCAGAGCGTGGCCCAATGATGATGTCGACTAAGCCAGACCGAGTCCGACGCCAGGTGTCGTAGCGCTCCCCTGCAGAAAGTTTGCTGTGAATCACGGCGACTTTGCCCGGGAAGCGGCTCATAAAACGCTGCGTGGTTTGCGGCGTCAGCGCGATTTCTGGAATGAGCACAATTGCTTGTTGCTTGCGTTCGAGCGCTTCCCCGACTGCCCGCAGATAGATCTCTGTCTTACCAGAGCCTGTAACACCGTGCAGCAAAAACGGTCGCAGCTCGCCTAGCGGGTCATTCCGGCGTTGAGCGGCGGCGATGTCAAACCCGTGTTGGACCTGTGCCCAAACCCGTTGCTGGCCTTCCGTCAAATTGAACGGCGCCATGCGGGCAAACTCACGGTCCCGCAGCGAATCGCGGTAGACCTCAATTTCGCCAAATTCGACGAGGCCGAGCTCTTCTAAGTCATTGAGATGGTTGCGCTTAGCGTCGGTTTCGGCATAGATCCAGCTAAGTTCAACTGGGCCACCATCGTTTTCAGCGAGGAAGTCCAGCACCCGTGTTTTGGCGTTCTGCGGTTCACGACGTGGCTTCAGATAGGCGTCCAATTCGTACAAAGACTGCCTCAATTTCAGTCGTTCTGGATTCGTAGAAACCCGAATCAGATCATCCGCTGTCATTGCCGTCAGCAGGTCATCATCAACGCGCAATTCATCTTTTGCAACGACGCCTTCTGCTTCTAATAGTGTTTGCAAGACTGCAACTTCGTGCGGCTTCGCAAAGGCATGCTTGTCGCAATAGGCGGCGGTGCTCTCTGCGGAAAGCGCGCAAACCACGACGCTCTCCTTAGGAATAAGTTCAACCCATTCATCTTCAATCAACCGATCAAGATGTTGCTTTGTGGCGTTCGTGTAGTAACGCAGATCTGGCAGCGACGGTTGTCCGGGCCAGAGGTCAAATAGGTAGTCGAGGAGTTCAATATGCTTGCTTTGGCGTGGCGCAACAAGACGTTTGAGCGCGGTCACATATTGTGGCTCTTGCGTTAATGCAACAGTGATGACTTTGCGCGGTCTTACGGTGGGATCAGACAATACGTCTTTGCGCCGCACAATGCCTTTAGCAAGCAAGTGACGCATGGCGCGCCGCCATTCTTTGCGGCTCATACTGCGATCTAGCTGCTTGCCACGCAACGGTCCGCGACGGGTCAGCAAACTAATGATTTGCTGCGCGTTTTGCCCCTTAACCACTGCATCCGGCTGGATGAGTGAATATTCGACATCGGCGTTTTTTGCTAAGCCGGGGGGGAGCATCAGCGTGACGCAGTCGATGAGCGGCGCGTGATAGTAACGCGACAGCCACCAAGCCAGTTCGAGCTGATCATGCGTCAGCACCGGCTCTGGATCGATGAGGTCTTCTACGTCTTTGAAATGGGCAACATCGTCCGGCGCGTCATCATCCAGCGTGATGACAATGCCTTGAATACGCTTGTTTCCCCATGGCACTACGACCAAATGTCCCGCCCGCAGTTCGTCTTCCAACTCTGGGGGGATGGCGTAATGAAACGTCCGCGTTAACGACGGGACGTTCGGGAGAATTTCAGCGTACATGGGGGCGGAGCGTAATTAGTGGTTAGTGGAGAGCTCGTAGTTTTGTCTTGAAATCAACTAACCACGCTTCACTAATCACTATCCACTTAATAGATATTGAGAGCTGCCGTACAGTGCCAAAGCAACGGTCACAACTAGACCAATGATGGCGCCAGCGGCGACTCTTGGAATGGTGTAGCCAACATCGCGGATGTTGATTAGTCCGAGCTCGGTGCGGTCAATGGTGAACAGTGGACTGATGAGCCATGCGACAAAGAAACCGCCAAGGAGACCGCCCATGTGCGCCCAGTTATCAATGGAGCCAGCCGTGCCGATAAACAAGTTGATTAGCACAATGACAACGATGTTTTGAATGCTGTCGCGGGCGCGATCCCCCAGCAGCTTGCGGTTTTTGATGAAGAACGCAGCCAGCCCGCCAACAAGCGCGAAGATTGCACCCGACGCGCCAACAGACGGGGCATCTGTGAGTAAGAAACTTGCGACAGAGCCAAGCAAGCCCCCGATGATGTAGACAATGAGAAAGCGCGGTGTTCCGTAGATCGTTTCGACTTCCCGTCCCAGAATCCACAGGGAGTACATATTGACAGCTAAGTGAGCAATGCCACCGTGCAAGAACATGGCGGTGAACAAGCGCCAATATTGACCATTCGCGACTAAAAAGTTTTGCTTCCACCCAATGCTCAACAGTTCGCCGTAAGTGGCCGTTCCTAAAATTGCCCATGCTTGCAACGCAACAAAGATAAAAATGTTGATGCCCATCAGTACGTACGTCAGTCGCACTTCATACCGTGGATAGCGAATGGCGCGCTGCTGTGGGCGCGGCGGTGGTGCCGGTGCCGGTGGTGGCGTTGGGTCGAATGATTGATTCTCTGGGGTATCGTACATAGTTTGATTATAACGATGAAACCCTAACGTTTTGTTAGCAGCCTAAGGGGAAAAATTATTAATTGGTGAATTGCTTAATTGGTGAATGTTTTTAATGAGGGTTGAGCAGGTCTATCAGATTTCTATGCCAATTGGGACGCTTGCTTTCAAAGTCGTGCCGCGGCCCGGC
>JAHDIM010000491.1 GCA_020630805.1 Anaerolineales bacterium | reverse complement strand
CGTAAACTTAGCGCCTTATGTCAACTGAATCGCGAAAATCTATCAATGCTGTTGTGCTGACAATGGCTGCACCTTTGATTCTGCAAAACGTCTCGCAGACTTTGTTGGGCGTTATCGACACTTGGTTTGTGTCGAGCCTTGGAAGCTTAGCTGTTGCGGCGGTCGGGCTAGCAGGGGTGATCTATTTCACGTTTCTCGTGCTTTACCAAAGTGTGATGCGCTCAATGGTGGCCTTGGTAGGGCGCGCGCACGGGGCCAATGAAGATGCCAAAATTGGAGACATTGTCTGGCGGGGCTTTTCAACGGCCGCGCTATTGTCATTGTCTTTGTTGGGGCTGCCTTGGCTTTTGCGTGTGTTGGTGGGTGCCGCTGCCCCAGACGCAGCGGTGGCTGAATTAGGGATCACTTACGTCAGTATTCGGGTGTTTGAAGTGCCGTTTGTGATGTTTAGCGCGGTGGTCTGGACCTTTCTGGTCGGCCGTGGCGACACGCGAACGCCGATGTTCATTATGTGGGGCATGGTGCTGGTCAATATTTTTCTTGACTGGGTCTTAGTGTTAGGGAATCTTGGTGCGCCGGCGCTGGGTGTTGCTGGCGCAGCCTATGCAACCATCTTGGCGAACGTTTTCAACGTGATAGTCAGTGCAAGCATCTTATGGTCGAAACGCAATCGACAGCAGTACGGCACTGGTGTGCCGCGGATGGCACCTTGGGCGGATATTCAAAAGACATTGGCGCTGGGTCTACCTGCTGGGCTGGGCGATTTCATCGAGATTGCGTCATTTAGCCTGTTCTTTTCCATGATTGGGCAAATTGGAACCCAAGCGCTGGCGGCGAATAATATTGCCGTGCAATACATGAGCTTGTCGTTCACAATCGGGATTGCGTTTAGCATGACAGCATCGAGCTTAGTCTCGCAGTATGTTGGCTCTAAAGAACTGGACTTAGCGGAGCAAGCTGCGTATCGGGCGGTGTTGTTTTCCTTACTCACAATGGGCTTGATCGGTCTAAGTTACCTGATCGCGCCCGAACGGTTGATGGGCATCTTCTCCGATGAACCACCAGTCATTGAGGCCGGGGTCACTATTTTGCGACTGATTGCTATTTATCAAGTCTTTGACGCAATTGGGATTGTCTTTGCTGGCGCCCTGCTGGGTGGTGGAGATACCCGCTTCACAATGCTGGTGCGCCTAGCGCTGGCATGGGGCTTTTTCATGCCGCTAACCTACGCCATGATCTTTGTCTGGGATCTAGGTGTCTGGGGCGGCTGGATGGCGGCACTTGTGTATTTGTTGCTGCTCGCAATCGCCTACACCTGGCGCTTTAGAAGCGGAAAATGGAAGACGCTGGAAGTGGTGTAGTTGGCAGCTCACACGATTAGGCGCTGCGTCTCATCGATTCAGCCCTGATAGATCACTGAGAACCCGATAGACTTAGAGCATGTAACCCACCACACTGATGTTCCTGAACATCAGCCACCCTGTGAGGATCAATCATGCTTGGAAAAGAACCCCAAATTGCTATTGTTGTTGGCGTTATCTTGACGCTTGTTGCGGCTGTGAGTGCCTTGGCAACTGGCACCTCAAGTATCACCGCTTGGATTCCTGCGTTCTTTGGAATTCCCATCGCGCTCTGTGGCCTTGTGGCACGGAACCCAAACCGCCTAAAACTGATGATGCACATTGTTGCCGTCTTAGCGCTGCTAGGCGCCCTTGGCTCGCTCAACGTCATTCCTGACTTGCTGAACGGCGGCTCAAGCATGGCGTCCATCGTTGCGCGACTAGCAATGTTGGTGCTGTGTGGTCTGCTGATTTATGTCAGCGTGATGTCGTTTATTCAGGCGCGGCGGAGTCGGTAGCAACTATAGAAGCAAATG
>JAHDIM010000107.1 GCA_020630805.1 Anaerolineales bacterium | reverse complement strand
TGTGCATAGCGTTTGGTGATTTCAATGTTCTTATGACGCGCCAATTCTTGCGCTAGGCGGATGTTGCCACCGGACGCACGCAATACATAAGTAACGAAGTAATGCCGGAAAGAGTGGGGCGTTATGGTGCCTTTTGCTTCTTGTCCCAACGCTGTCGTGACCCAATCATCCACAATGTTGCGGGCCGTCACGGTGCTGATCTTCTTTATCTTCTTGCCAGCGCCTTTGTCATGACGAGCAAAAACTGGCAATGTGGCAAGTGGCTTGCCAGTGTTGCCGTCATAAGGCGCTCTCGCTTTGTGATAACGCCGAATACCATCTGCCGCGCGCTCAGAAAACCGCACTAACGCCTCACGCCCACCCTTGATGGTCACAATTGCCCGTTGTTCTGCCCAATCTAGCTGTCCGCGTAACAATCCAGTTGCTTCTGATACGCGCAGCCCTGTATCCGCTAACGTCAACAACAGCGCACAGTCACGATAGACCCGTAGTTGCTCCCTGGGCTCATCAATTTCGTGGTTTGCTGCCCGTGACACCACATGCAACACTTGTTCTATTTGCTCGCGTGGAAACGGTGGGATCTTGGGCGCAACGCGGCGCTGCCGGCGCTTGATGAATGTTCGGATCTCAATCAGGTTGATCGGTAGCGTGTATTCACTGATCAAAAACTCGTAGTAGCCAATCATAGCGGTGAGATACAAACTTTCCGTCGCAGACGCGTAATCACGTAAGTTAGGCAAATACCACTTTAGCCACTGAATTCCTGCTTCAGATACAGGCGTCTTTTCAATATCAATCGCATGGGTCTCTAAGACTTCTGCCAAGAGCTTTAGCGCCTGATGGTATGTACGGGCCGTGTTGGCGCTGCGACTGGCGTCGACAAGATCAATATAGTCGCGAATGGACTGGGAAATAGTGACGGCGGAGTGGGGCGCTTCGGTCATAATAATGGGGCGCTTGGCTTGTTGCGTTTATCGTTCTGGTTTTGTGTAACTTGCAAACCGATTGTACAAAATCAGTTCGCACTGTGCGGCGTAAGAGGCATCGATGCGATGAAACCTGCATCAATACATCTTAATGTTTCTAACCAAAGTTATCCACAAGTTGAGAACTATCAGTACCGGTGTGAAACATGTTTCACACCGGCCTCTCTAACCAAAATTTTTCTTGGTTAGAGACTAATCAGGTTAGAAAAGTTAGAATGAGAGCTCCCTGCAAGAGGAACTTGGTTAGGTCAAATTCTAACCAAAAAAGTCAGATTTAGGCCCAAAGGAACTGACGAGTGTTTTTCGCTCAAGCTCAGGTGATGTTGTTTCACACAAAAACAGTGTTTCACAGGCTCTATTTATGCTTACGTCTTGATTGCGATAATGAAACTTATCGAAAGCATAAATATTGTATCACGAGAACCATGCCTAGAAAGCAGCACTCACCTACTTGGCGTAGTATTGTTCTAAATATGCAACACAGACCGTGATGAGATTAGCCCAGTCTTCGTGTGGAATTGCCGGCGTCCACTCCCCATGCTTGAGCGCTAGTGTCAACAATGGCAACACTACTGCTGAATCGCCCATTTGTTCTAGAAGCTCTTCTCCTGTCTCTGGCGTCCAATCAAAGACAGACACTTCAGTGAGTTTTAGCTTGTTTCCAATAAGACGTCGTACAAACTGAAGCTCGGTTTCGGTTAGATTAAGTTGCGCCACTAAAGCTTTGGCATCTTTTGCTTGACAGAGCAACGCGGCTAGAAACAGCAGGTGACGAACAGTGACACCGCTGTCGGTTACTGTTTCGAGCACATCGGACAATCGAATTCGAAACCGGCCAATCCGCGCCGAGATAAGACCTAATGCAAACTCAGACGCCGCATCAACATCATGTGTACGGTGTAAAACAGATAAAAGAGCTGTAAGACTATCCAGAGTCTGCAACGTTGACTTCCAACTCCCTTCAGCTTCTAGACGCGCTAAATCAGGAAATTTGGTTTCTAAGCCACCTAATACGGCTAAAGACCGCAGCACAATTGAAGGTTTCGCGTCGCCCAACATGAGCAGCAACTGCTTGTAGTCGTCCGCAACAGCCGCGAAAGGCATTTGACTTTTGATATACGCTTTGGTGTCCGCATGGAACTGCGTCCCAAGCGCCATTGCCATCCGAAATGGACCGACAACCGCCCCGCTCTCAGCATTCGACGTATCTAATAAGCGCAACACTTTAGCGCGGACATCTTGTAATCCATTAGCTGCATCCAAAAACTGATGTGGCTCATGTAAAGCCATTGCCATCGCTTGGAATGACATTGTTTGACAGAGTAAATGCGTTTTGATATCAGCGCCCCGCTGGCGTTGAATATTGAAGGTGTAGACGATGTAATTGTCTTCTAACGTGATTTGGAGAGCATCAGCGTTGGGCTTACCGACACGTTCAACAGCCAGCTTTTCCGCCAAATGCGCATACACTGCGTCAAGGTCAGCGCTTGTGATCAGCCCAAACACCTTGAGTTGCTGCTTTCGTAGCGTGCGCGCAATGGTTTCACCATCAATCCATACATCGGATTTTGTTGGCCAAGCAGCGGCAATATCTGCCACAACTGCGGGCAATGGCAGCGGTTGCAGCGCTCCGCTCTCGAAATAGACAAGCTGAGCGCGTTCACTAGGTCGGTTGTGCTGTGCGTGCATTTGGGCATCCTGGGCGCTTTGGCCTTGACCCACAATATGGGTATCCATCAGCGCATTCCATTTTGAAGAAGAATTGTAATGTTGAACAGTTGGCTTGATGCGTGATTTTTTCGTCATCGCCCTATTTTAAAACAAAACAGGCTCCTTCCAACGATAGTCGCTTTTGGGAGCCCGTCTTAGATTGTATTAGTCAATAAATGCGCCGTCTTTTACCACGCCAATATAAGGCAAGTTACGCATATATTCATCAACGTCAAGACCGTAGCCAACAACGAATTTGTCAGGGATTTCAAAGCCTACGTAGGCCAAATCAATCTCAACTTCGCGGCGTTCGGCTTTATCTAGCAGCGTGCATACCTTCAAAGATGCCGGGTCACGCGTTTGTAAGATTTCCAAGACGTTGGCTAACGTGTGCCCTGAGTCAATAATATCTTCGACCAAGATCACGTCCCGCCCACTAATATCTTCTTTCAAGTCCATGGTTAGTCGAACTTGCCCAGAAGACGAACGTGCGCCCTTTCCGTAAGAGGACACAGCCATAAAATCAATGGTGTGTTCCGTTTTGATGGCGCGCATCAGGTCGGTCAAAAAGACCACCCCACCGCGCAAGATGCAAACCAGATGCAGATTTTTATCTGCGTAATCTGCGCTAATTTGCTTCCCCAACTCTTGAACACGCGCAGACAGCGTCGCTTCATCGATCAGAATTTCTCCAAGAATTTCATCTGGATTGAATTTACTCATAATCACCCCACCCGCTTAGCCGCGGCCAGTTTCCCCTATTTCTGGAACTTCATGATGCCAGCGGCATCGCGCTTGGTATTCTTCTGTCCCACCGACTAAGATGATGGGATCATCCACTGTTGCTGGACGCCCGTCAATGAGACGCTGTGTTCGGGTTGCTTCCTCACCGCAGACAATACAAATTGCGGTCAGTTTCTGGACATCTTCAGCTTGCGTCAGCAGGATTGGAATTGGGCCAAACGGTTCGCCTCGGAAATCCATGTCAAGGCCAGCCACAATCACGCGGATACCTCGGTCTACAAGCTTTTGTACGACTTCCGCAACTTTCCAATCGAAAAACTGCGCCTCATCGATAGCAACAACGGTTGTGTCGGTGTCTAGATGCTCAAAAACAGACTCAATACTGCTTAACGGTGTAGCTTCAAATTCATTTCCCGCATGTGAGACAACTTTATCTCTGCTATAGCGGTCATCAATTTGTGGTTTGAAGACTTGGAGCTTTTGACGCGCAATACGAGCCCTGCGCAGTCTACGAATGAGTTCTTCTGACTTCCCAGAGAACATTGGGCCAACAATGACTTCTGCATTGCCCGGTTTAGGTTTTGATGTTGTCATTCTCTTTGTGTGTGGCAGAACAAATTACTACTATACATAGTAATCAAAAAGGCAGATGCACTGATGCATCTGCCTTTGTTAACTTACATCCCGAAAATCGGAAGCGAGCGAAGCTTATTCTTCGCTGTCGCCACTTGCGGTGGTCGCTGGCAATTCAAAGCCAAGCATACGCAAGCTTTTCTTGAGGTCAATCAAGCTTTTGCGACCGAAGCCAGCGAGTTCGAGCAAGTCGTCATCACCCTCTTCAAGTTTAGCAACAGCTTCCCCAGCGGTAGAAATGCCAGCAGCTTCAAGAGCAGCCACAGCACGTTTACCAAGGTCAAGCTCTTCAATGCTCAAATTGACTGGCAATTCAGCAGCTTTTTCTTCTTTTTCAGCTTGGGTGGCCAAGTGTTGGCGACGTGCGTCCAACTTACGCATGAAGCGTTCGACCTGCCCTTCCGTATCGATGATACGTTGGGTACCGGTGTAAAAAGGATGGTTCCCTGACCAAACGTCTACACGGATTTCTGGCATCGTTGCGCCGACAGTCATCACAACTTCACCGTTGCAAATAACCTTGGCTTCTGGATACCATTCTGGATGGATCTCACTCTTTGGCATTAGTCTGCTCCTGCAGCGCTTTGCATAGGCACAACTGAAACTTGCTTGCGCCCAGATGCCAATGTGCGGAATTTCACGTGGCCGTCTGCAACAGCGTAAAGCGTGAAATCACGACCAACACGAACGAATTCACCAGCGTGAACGCGAGTGCCACGTTGTCGCACGATGATATTGCCGTTACGGACAAATTCACCGCCGTATTTTTTTACGCCCAGTCGCTTTGGGTTACTATCGCGACCGTTACGAGACGAACCACCACCTTTTTTATGTGACATGATGCGAACTCCTTATCGAATAATTAAGTGTTTGTATCTAGCCGTTAGCCTACCAACGTCTCAATTTTGAGGCGGGTATATGTTTGGCGATGGCCTTGTGTCTTCCGATAGCGCTTCTTTGGCTTATAGTGGAACACACGAATTTTTGGACCTTTGAAATGCTCAACTACCGTTGCTTTTGCAACAGCCCCGTCTACACGAGGTTGACCGACGCGCACTGCTTCCCCATCAGCCATCAAAAGGACTTCAAGGTCAACGTTGCTGCCTGGTTCTAAGGCAAGCTTTTCTACTTCTATGTAACCGCCCTCTTCAGCGCGATATTGGCGGTTGCCGCTTTCTACAATTGCGTACTTCATCTTGATTTTTCCGCTGAAAATAGTGTTGAACATTTATAAAAATGCTCAGTTCTTTTTGAATAAACGAAACAAAGCCCCGCGAGTGCGGGGCAACTTAGGAATTATAACGATGGCAGATTAGCTTGTCAATCAGCTAGCAAGAAATTCGTCAATTACGGCTTTTGAAATCCGATAAACTGACCCTAGTTTCTTCGCCTTCAGGTCACCAGAGTCTATCATAGACATGACATCTGCTTCACCAATCTGCAAATAACTTGCCGCTTGTGCTGGAGTCATTACATCTGGCACTGCTGAAGACACGTCTGACACTGCGCCAACTGTTGCGCCTGCACCGGCAGCTGCGCCAGCGGCAACCCCACCTTGTGGCTGTACAGGTGCGGCTTGGACTGCCCCGCCACCAAAAGCTTGGTTCATGATGTTACCGATCCCAATTCCAGCACCAATGCCAGAGGTTAGACCAGCACCACCGCCTTCGTTTTGAGCCGCTTCACGCATCGCATCTGCAGCTTGCAGTTGCATGTAAGTTTGCGTATCGAGCAAGCCCATAGCACGCAGTTCTTCGGCAGACTTGCTGCTTGGCTTCAGCGATTCAATGTAGAAGGCTTTGAGTGTAACCCCAATTGCCTTGAAATCATCTTGTACCTTGGCACGAACACCCGCGCCAATTTCTTCGGTTAACCCGATGATGTCCAGCACATTCTTGTTTTGCTTGGTACCAAGTTCGCCCAGCATGTCTTGCAGCTTGCTCAGTAGCATTGCACGCAAGCGACTTTGGATGTCCGCTGTGGTATATGCACCTTGTTGGCCAACAATTTGATTGACAAACTGCTGTGCGTTGGTAATTGCAAATGAATACACACCAAAAGCCTGCAGCAGCGTGATCCCAAGCCCAACGCCAGGGTTCTTAATCAAGATGGGTTGCGGTGTACCCCACTTTTGATCCGCAAAGTCACGCATGCTGACAAAGTAAACTTCCGCAGGAAACGGCGTCTTGTCATTGAATAGCGCCTTGCTCACCGCTTCAATGATGATGGGGATATTCGCTGTCGTGATGGTATGCCGACCAGGCCCAAATGTGTCTAGTGCTTTCCCATCGCGGAAAAAGACTGCATTTTGCGATTCACGCACAATGACTTGTGACCCAATGCGAAAGTCGCCGCTGCCGCTTTCTGGCACACGTCGCACAATCTCATTGCGCATTTCTGATGGATATTCAACAACGTCAAAAATTCTTCGACGACCCATTGTATTTTTTACTCCTTGTTAAGAGATGTACTATTCAATTTTAGCCTAGAGGCCCGTCAACAAATGTTGGCGATTATTGAATGCATCGACCAAGCTTTGTGCTCGACCAGTGAGATTTCGGATAGAGGCTGGCAGACCATCAGTACCAACTGACAAATTGACATTGTCAATGGCAGACACCATACCATCTAGACCTTGCATCAGCTCCATGTCATATTGATACAGCTGATCTAGTTCAGGCTCATTGATTTGCACATTGTCAAAGAAGCTGGAGTAACCATAGCTCGCTGTGCGAACGGAATCAACGAAAATGCGCATCTTGGTGACAGCGCGTTCAATATCATCCAGATATTCATATTGGCCTTCGCTGACCAAGACCGTTTGGATTTCTGAAATGCGCCCGACTAATTCTTCTGCGCGAAAGGCAACTGCGTCACGCACTAACTTGTCTGCACTACGGCGGTTGTCGCGTTCAATATAACCACCAAGGCCAGGAATTTTTTCTAAGAATGCTTCGACTGAGCTCCGCCACTGATTGACTTTTCCGTAGACATCGCCACTTTGTGTTTCGTCGTCCATATTTGCTCCCAAATAATTACTAGAGATTCGTTACCAACTTGTCTTGAACTGCTTAGCTCAAGAAATATTCTGTTCCGCAGTATTCGCAAGCGCTTACGCCCTTGCCTGCTAAAGAGACTTTGCCACCGCAACGCTTGCATTCGCTCAGATCGCGCAGATTCGCTGCTTCGGCACTATAGAGGACACCATCGTCCCAATTGATATAGCCATTGAACACGCCAAGGCCAACTAGACTGTAAATCCATTCTTTGACTTGCTCACGAGTAGAGCTAAGTTCAAAGACGGCATCTGAAATTGTGAGCTTGCCACGGGTTTGGACCATTTCATACAACTGACGCTGCTTTTGCGACTGTTCAAACTTCACGGCATCTGCCTGCCCACGGTTACGTAGCACAACGCCAATTGCAACCAAAGGAATGACCAAGATTGAAAGAATGACTAGTCCCGCAATGAACCCCGGTACACCTACGCCCATGAAAAGCATCATTGCGATCAGGGCAATTACGCCCAAAACGCCAATTACGATACCTGTTGTAATGAGTACAGACCCTACATTTCGTCCGTGCATATGTTTAGAAAATCCAATTACTATTTACAATGCCCTATTTAGAGTAACAGAGCTGCGCAAAGAAAGTCACAAGTTGCTAGCGGAAACCACCGCCACCACCGCCGCCGGAGAACCCTCCGCCGCCACCGGAAAAGCCACCGCCGCCGCCCCAGCCGCTGGATCCACCACCACGATAAGTGCTGCTACTGCCACTCCCCGGAGGAGGTGCAGGTGGCGTGCTAATGGTGCGCCCCATCGTATTGAGCGCTGCAACCATGCCATCGCCTAAGCTGTTTAGACCACCGGCCATCCCCATCCCAATTTCGTCTAATGATGGAATTCCGCCACCACCGCCTTCTTCACGACGGCCGCCGCCTACTGAAGGCCGCCCTGCGCCGGGCATATAGACACCGCGCCCGTATGGACGTCCACCGCCAACCCAAATAGGTCGATACCAGCGCGGGGTAGGCGTGGTCGGGATTTCAGAAAATACGTGTATCCAACGCCGTTCAATGCCAAATGCAATGGCATAGGGCAAGTATTCTTCAAACTTGTCAGTGATATGTTCCAAGTCGGAATACTTATCGATGTTTTGCAGGTACGTTTTGAAGGCGTTCCATTTTGCAGCTTCTCTTGATCCCGCTTCCGTTTTGACCGGCATATAACGTGCCATCACAAGCATTGCCAAAGAGAACAATATAGGCCCGATGCCTAAACACACTGCAAAACTTGTGAACCCAGACAAGGCTGTTGTCGTTAAGATCAGAAAGACCACGGACACAAAGATCCCAACAGATCCTAACGTCAAGTAACGCGACTTGACTTTGTCAGGCGCGCCTTGGAAGAGGCCTTGTTTGGTCACATCAGCATACATTGCACTTTTGACAGCCGGCAACGTTGTGTGGAACGTTCGTGGCAGTGTCTTGCTAATTGAGCGCTCATTCTTGCGCAAGAAAAAGTTCTTGAACAAATCACGTTCATATTGTGCTGAATTTTCAGCCGTCGGCTCGATGCGCTTCTTGAAAACAAACGTCCGCTTGATGGAGTTGAACGCCCCACTCCGCTGCTCTTCAACGATCTCAACGAAACCGCGCCGCGCAAAGTCAACGAGGATCGCTGTGATGTCATGCATGTCAGCAGTTTCATCAATGAGCACGCCGGCTAATCCAGGTGCTAAATCAGATGGAGGTTCAGTCAAGTAATCTGGAATTGGACCCGGATCTGGATCTTTCCCACGCAAGAACCAGAGCAGATAAACACCCAACGGGCCAAATATGGCGCCTAGCAAGCCAATAATGCCTGCACCGAAGTCATAGAAAGGTTGTACCCGTGCCCGCGCGGCATCCGCTGCAATTTGCTCATCGACAGCAGCTTGCCAACTTGGCTCTGGGGCAGTGATCGCGCCATGTGCAAACCCAACGCGAATATTGACACCATCGTAAGCTTGAATGGGTCCCGCAACGGTAATGGTTGCGGTGCGATTGTCTTCTGAAGTCTCCCAAAACGCGCGATTTGCGCTTTCAATTTCTGGTTCGCGAATATATTCAGTGCCTTCTGGTAAATACACCGTGATCGTCGACTCTTCAATGGGGAAAGCGTGATCATCTGGGATGGCAAACCAACTCAACACATCACCAGTGTCATATTGACGGACGGGACCATCAACAATGTACTCCATGACATACGTGCGGGTTGAATTCCGTTCTTCGGGGAAATTCCAGACAATCTCATAGCTGTTGCCGCGATCGATGACGTGATAGGTGTAATCACCACCTTGCCCTTCTGAATAAGGCTGATTTGGTTCGTAAACGACAAAATCGCGCAGGTCTTCAGTGTTGGCTTTGAGCCGGTAGACATACCCTTCCGTAAAGGTGCCCGTCAAGAAACTAATCTCTTGCGTTTCTTTGACATGCATAGTGCCATCAGTATTGACGGTCAGTTCAACATCATGGCGTTCCCAGATTACGGTTTTGTTCTGCGCAACTGCCGAACCAGACAATGCAAAAAAGAGCGCAATAAGCACGCTAAAGACTGCAAACGATTTCAAAGATTTGAGCATAGAAGAGATGTTAGACAACAAAGAAACTTGCGAAGGTTAACTAATACTACATTAGCACCCCGCGCGGGAATAAACAACTATTTTGACATCAGAAAAGGTTCGAAACTGGTATATCACCAGAATCAAAAACGCCGCCATCGCGTTATACGATAGCGGCGTTTCAAAAGTTGCATTTTTCGTATTGGGTATGCGCTTAGCGGAAGCCCCCGCCGCCGCCACCGCTGCTGCTAGAACTGCTACTCCTGCTACTGCCTCCACTGCTGCCACTACTACTTGAGGAACTGCTACGCATCGATGCTGGAAGCGTCCTGACGGTCCGATCTATGGTGGATAAAGTGGAAATCATTTGGCTACCAAGCACATTTAATCCAGAACCAATCTCAGAACCCATTTCGTTCAAAGACGAACTACTAGACCACTCACCTGCCTCATCTTGCACCCGCTGCGTCCGTGTTTCTATCGGCGCAGAAGTATGTGATTGTTTGAGAGATCGATCCTCACGTCTTCCATACCAACTAGGTGTCGGAGTTTCTGGAATTTGCGAAAAAATATGGATCCAGCGCCGCTCAATTCCAAATGCAACTGCATACGGCAAGTATTCTTCAAATTTATCAGCTACATGCTTGAGATCAGAATATTGCTCTATATTCTGTAAATAGGTCTTAAATGCATTCCATTTTGCGGCTTCACGAGCGCCAAGCTCAGTTTTCGCAGGCATATGCTGTGCCATAAACTGCATCCCAATGAAGAATAGTATTGGACCTATAGCCAGCGAAACAGTATATAAGTTAACATACGGAAGCCATAGACTCGACAAGAAAAATGCGAGCCAAACTACCCAGATTAAAGCACCCAAGGAAACTGAATAGCGTTGACGGACCTTATCAGGCGCTTCCGCAAAATAATCTTTTGCAACTAAATCATCAAAAATCGCGCGCCTCAACCGCGGCAGATATTTGTGAAACTTTTCTGGCAAGGCCCCCTCTAGTGAACGTATTTGTGCACTCTGAAAAATACTCGCAAGCAAATTGCGCTCATAGTTTGAAGAATTTTTGACATCTGGAGAGTTTGTTTTCTCTAAGTAGATTTTAGGGCGTCCAGACTTAATCTTTGAAAGATTTGCATCGTCAACAATTCGTATGAAATCACGTTTTGCAAAATCAAACAGAAATGACTTAATCGCCGCATGGCTAACGTACTCAGCAATTAACGTATTTGCCAACCCTGGTGAAAGACCAGATGGGGGCTGAGTAATATAGTCAGGCACAACTCCAATTTCAGGATCCTTGCCTTTTTTGAGCCAAATCCAATAAACACTCAATGGGCCTAAAATCACCCCAAGAATCCCTATCAAAAGCATTATTGGCTCGAAAAAAGCACGCCTATCAGCTTGAGCTTGCCAGGAGGGAGGCGGAGCGACAACAACGCCATGCGTCATCGCGACTTCCACAGCTACGCCATCATAGGCAGAGATTAGTCCATTCACCTTAAATGTTGCGGTACGTCCAGTTTCTGAAACAGTCCAATTTACAGTATTTGGACTAAACGCCACAGGAGGTTCAGTAAACTCTGCGCCTTCAGGTAGTGTAACTGTGATTGTAGAATTGTTAATAGGAAACGCATGGTCTTCAGGTATTGCAAACCAATTGAGAACATCACCTGACTCGTATTGCCGAACTACCCCTTCGACTGTGTATTCAAGTACGTATGTACGAACATCTCTGCTAACTTTCGGAAAGTTCCAAATAACCTCATATTTTTCACCGTCTTCGCGAACACGGTAGCTGTGATCTTTCTTACTCTGCCAATACTCATAGGTTTGATCAGGCTCATATACACTAAAGCCGCTCATACCATCCGTATTATTTTTAAGCCGATAAACATAGCCTTCCCGAAACGTGCCTGTCAAAAAACGAATCCGCTGTGTTTCTTTGACGTCCATTGTCCCGTCAGTATTTATCGTGAGCTCCACGTCATGGCGCTCCCACACCAAAGTCTTGTTTTGGGCGTTGGCAGACTCAGACAACATCATGAGTGAAACCAAAACAAACGATAAAATTGTGAATATTCGAACAGGTTTGTCCATCTACGATTTCTCAGGATCTAAAAGGCTGGTTACAAATGCTAGCTCATATTACTTGA
>JAHDIM010000106.1 GCA_020630805.1 Anaerolineales bacterium | reverse complement strand
CAAGGCGCGAAAGATGCCGCTACCCGCGCGCATGAGCTATGGCAAGAAGTCATCAAGACCTATGAAAAACCAGCCATGGATGCGGCGGTATTGGAAGAACTAGAAGCGTTTGTTGCGAAGCGTAAAGAGGAATTGAAAGGCGTAGAGTTGTATAGGTAGTGTAACTATCGAGGACTGAGCTTGTCGTCCTCTGGTAAGGCTGAGCCGCTAGGCCGGCATTGCTATTACACGCAACCCGGCTTCGACAGGCTCAGCCTACTCTCAGTGTTTCTACCCGAACAACCCAAACAGCACGCCAGCAATCACCAGCCCCACAAGGTGGTACCCGCTGTTCAGCAGCCATAGCGCAATCGGCTTGCTTTCAAATAGATAGTTCGTCAGCGACGTTGTCCCCCGAAACCCGATCCAGCCTAAGATTGCGAGCATAAGCCCCGTTGGTACGTCCATACCGTTCATTTGGTTCATCAGCCAACCCAGAATCGTCACTGAAATCAGAATATTGATCCCCGTCACAATGTAGTTGATGGGCTTGTCTTCCAAGTCGTCTTCACCAAAGCCGTTCATTGCCATCCACGGTTTGGCAAACAGCACAGGTGAATACCAGAGTGCACCGAGGCCAAAATACAAGACGGTTGAAATCAAAATGATCCAAAGATTTACTCCAAAAACAGACATCACATTCGCTCCTTTGTGTTGTGCAGCGTTCGCTGCATGAGTCATAACCCGAAAGCACTCTTTTTGTTGCTCTCATCTTACCGACGAACAAGGATCGACATTTTCGACACCCAATTCTTAATAAAGTACGCGGATTTTGGAGATTACACGGATTGAATTCAACATATCCGCGCAATCCGTGTACAACACCCTATCTATCCTCTCCCATGTAAGAGCTATTCCTTTAGCAGCGACAAAATGTTATAACTGCCCCAGAAGGAAAGGGAACAATCACATGAAAACTCGGCTCCGAAGCCTCGTAACGCCAAGCAATCTGGTTGCGCTGGGGCTTTTACTATTAAGTATCCTTGCAGTTTGGCTGCTCAGAACACAACTCGGCGTTGATGTCTTTACAGAAGACGGCTTCCGCCAGGTGGTCGACGACCTCGGTTGGATCGCCCCATTCTTATACATCGTGCTGATTGGATTAACAGTCGTCATTAGCCAAATTCCTGGCGTCCCAATGGCAATTGCTGCAGGCGCAGTCTGGGGCACATTGTGGGCTGGAGTGTACAGTGTCATCGGTGGCTTCATTGGCGGAATGATTGCCTACTACTTAGGCCGCACGCTTGGGTCCAGCACAGTCAAAGCATTGACCGGTAAGCAACTCCACTTTACAAAGGGAAAAGGTGAGTCGGTCTTAGGCTGGTTCATCTTCGTCACGCGGCTGCTGCCTATCTTCTCGTTTGATCTTATTAGCTATGCGGCTGGAGTGGCGCGCCTTTCGGTTCCCATCTATATCGCAGCAACGCTATTTGGCATGATCCCATCGACGTTCTTTTTGACTTATCTCGGCTCTAGCTTTGAATTCAGCCTGATGGGCGCGCTCAGCTTTTCGATTGCCGCAGTCGTCGTGTTGGTGCTATTACCCATTGTCATTCGACGCTGGAACGTGTTTCGCTTGAACGACTTTGTCCGCTTTGAGTAAAGCTTACAAACTAAAGAAATAGGACACGGATTTCACGGATCGCACGGAGGTGGCTCGAACAAAAATCCGTGTTTTCCGTGTAATCCCTGTCCAAAAAACCTCATGGGCAACTTACTTCCCAACTCTTGGGCAAATTGATGTTACCCGGATTCGCAAAACCTCATAAAATCTAATACATGAGCGCAAACGAACTTTATCCATTGACCTTTTCACCCGTTTTCAAAGACTACATTTGGGGTGGACGCAACCTTGAGCGACTAGGCCGAGAAATTCCTGACGGGATTATTGCCGAATCTTGGGAAATTGCAGCACACAAAGACGGTGAATCAACTGTCACTAATGGCCCGTTGATGGGCATGACGCTGAGCGATGTACAGGCTAAGTACGGCTTAGACCTCATCGGCACCCGGAATGCTTGGGCCCATGAGCGCGGATTGTTCCCGCTGCTTATCAAAGTGCTAGACGCAAACCGCGAGCTATCCGTCCAAGTCCATCCTGATGATGACTACGCACTTGAGCATGAAGGCAATGAACTTGGCAAAACTGAAATGTGGGTGGTCCTACACGCAGAACCAGATGCCGAAGTCATTTTAGGGGTAAAAAACAATGCGAAACCAGAAAGCTTCCGTGCAGCAATTACAGCTGGCAACTTAGAGCAATACTTGCATCGCATTCCAGTGAAAGCTGGTGATCATATTTGTGTGCCTGCGGGTTCACTGCATGCCATTATGAATGGCTTAATGATCGCGGAAATTCAGCAGAATTCAAACACCACCTACCGTGTTTATGACTGGAACCGCGTCGGGACTGACGGACAGCCTCGGCCGCTGCATATCGACAAGGCACTGGACGTGATCAATTTTGAGCAAACCGAGCCAAGCCTCTGTGACCCTACTGAAATCAGCAATGATGGGGCCGTCGCCCGTTACGAACTGTGTCGAAATCGGTACTTCGTCACGGAGCGTGTCACGCTCAAGCCCGGCGCAAGCATTAGCGGTGATCTAACTGGTGAGACGTTAGAAATTTGGGGCGTTCTAGAAGGCAGCGTGACTCTCAATGAACTCGCACTAGATGCTGTGCAATTCAGTCTGCTGCCAGCAAAACTTGGCACCTATACCGTGACCAGTGAACGCGGTGCCACGCTTCTCCGGTCTTACACACCGTAGCCGGATCGCAACAAACTACCAAAATCCACGTATAGTTTGGTAAGTGTCCGAACTCCTGATTTATAAGATAGCATTACATTGGTATTAGCTATAAGATAAATCTAACTTTCGTGCTTTATATTACAAACTACCAATGACCGATAAGAAAAACGCGCTTAGTCTTACCCAACAATTTAGAAGAGATCGCCTTACGCATTCGCTGTTCAACTGGCGCAGCGGCGTTGTCGCTTTAGGGACGATTGGTGGTGCAGTTGCGGCCACAACCGTCATGCCGGTTGCGGCTGCTGTTGGCGGAGCACTTGCAGTTGGCAGCGCCCTCTTTGCGTTGAACACGCAGCAAACGTATAAGAGTGACAGTGCGCTTAATAAGGTCATGGAACGCACATACTTCAAAGGCTTCCGTCCTGCACTAGAAGGTGAACAAGAATTTGACCGCCGTGAAGCAGAGGTCGTGCTAAAGGCACTTAGAAAACAGGCTAAGCTAATCTTGCCAAGTGATGCCGCTGCTCTAGTGAGTAAGATCACCCAAGAGCTCTACAAAATGCTTGGATTTTTAGAAAGCGCCCCAGCCATTGATCCACTTGCATTTAAGATCAAGCAAACCATCTTGGTGTACTTGCCCGAAACCTTAGACAACTACGCCCGGCTAGACCCAAAACTCGCCCGCATGCAGAAAGTACGGGGTGACAAAACAGCCTACGACCTACTCAAAGAGCAACTCTGGACTCTCATCTATTCACTTGAAGTCCTCAAGAAGAAAGTGCATCAGGCCGAAAGCCAGCGCATGTTAGTGCAGGAGCGGTTCTTAAAAGAAAGGTTTTCAGAAGAACGCAAACGAAATTAAAAAGAGCCAGATCGGAAATGATCTGGCTCTTTTCTTTTTTAGCTTAGTTCGAGTGCGCTAGTGTAATGCTGACTTGTCGTCTGTAGGTAAGGTTTAGCCGCGTGCTGAGGAGTGTTACACTCGCAGCCCCGCTTGGACAGGCGCAGCCTGCCTACACACTCTGATTATTGGTTCGGGATCTGCCCAAATAACCCTAGCTCTTGCGCGCGCAACACTGCAGCTAAGGCATTGTCGACTCCGAGTTTACAGTATGACCGCGACAGTAAATTGCGGAACGTCGACTCTGCGCGCGTGTGCATTTGCGCCAGCTCGCTAATCGTCGCATTTGGATAGGCATAGCGCAATTGCAGCGCTGCCAGTTCAGATGCAGACATATCGACTCCGTGTTCTTCTGGCATGCCCATTGCTGTCAAGACCCAGCGACTTGTAATTGATTTCTGATCTGCCACTTTGCGTAAGTTGCCAGCTAAGTTTTCAAAGAAAGCGCGTTCTGACTTACACACTACATTTGTGACGCCACACTGAAATGCAGCCCGCAACACATTCGGATTATCACAGCCTGCAATTCCCACAATTGCGACATCTGTATGTTTCCGAATTAGGCGTTGAACAACAGCAAAGATAGGCAACACGCTTGGATCCGTATCTGTCTTGGGCAGATTCAAGTCTAACAACAGAATTGAGACATCACGTTCAAGCAGCGGAAACAATTCCGACCCGCTCATGGCGTTCCCCACAATTTGAATGTCTAAATGCCCGCGTAAGCGATAAGCATAGCCATCCAACACTGGAAGATGCGCATCTGTCAATACAACATTTATTTTGTTCATCATCCTTACTCCCAACAACTAACGGATCAACCCTCTGATCCGTTTTATATATAACGATGGCAAATCGAATATTTCCTTATTCGACATGAGAGAAAGATGAGAGCCGAGATTTCCGAAGAGAGCACCATTGAAAATACAAACAACGAACTCAAGCAAAAGGAGCAAGCTGAAACAATGACTTCACGAAATTTTCTGATATACGGGGCTAGTCGCGGCATTGGCGGAGGCTTTTCTGCTGGACTACCTAACGCTGGTGATCATGTTTGGTTGGTGTCACGCAGTCAACCCGAAGTGCTGGATCACCCAACTGACGGGGTGACATATGAGTGGATCGCGGCAGATCTTTCACAAGTTGAGTCCGCCGAACTGGTTGCTGAAGCTGTTGGCAATGCCCCCATCGATGTCCTAATTTACAATGCTGGGCTTTGGGAAAAAACGGGCTGGACGCCAGCCTATGATTTTGCAACTAATTCTCCAGAAGAGAACACCGCTATTATGGCAGTCGGGCTAACAGTGGCAGTGCACTGTCTTCAGAGGCTAATTCCAAATGTTCTTGCGCCAGACCGCGCCAATATCATTCTGACATCGTCAATTAATGGCGTAGATAACAACGGCGCGCGGGCTGTGGCCTATAGTGCTGCAAAATTTGGCATGCGTGGTGTTGCCCACGCTTTGCGTGAAGAACTCCGCGCACATAATGTCGCTGTCACCGTACTAAATCCAGGCGCTGTGGCGAACCATATTTCTTATCACCTCGGCGATGACGCCGTATTTAACTCAGGTGACGCTGATTCTATGCCGATTTCAGATATGGTGAAGTTGATTGAAGCAGTGTTGAGTTTGTCGCCGAACGCGTGTGTGAAGGAAATTACCGTTCCAGCGATGTCAGACGTGGGGATTTAAATTCAACACGATGTAGTGACATGGCTAGCCATGTCACTACATCGTGTCAGGATTAGCTTAGGTCAGCTGCCTTGCCCCAATCACCTGAAAAGACAATTTCGGACAGTGGCTTGCGAACACGCGGTGCAATTTCCTTTTCATAGTTACGTTCAGACAACGTTTCCGCCGGTGCAGCATAACCAATGGCGATACATACAATAACGTCTGCGTTTTCTGGCACGTTGAATTCAGCGCGAATCGCATCACGGTTGATCCCGCCCATTTGACGGCAATGCAATCCATTGGCATGGGCTTCAAGCACCAATTGTGCCGTTGCCAGTCCGGCATTATATTTTGCCATTGGCTTTGGCTTGCCATCCTCATCAGAACTCAGCGTGGTCACAATGACCAATGCGCCCGCATTTTTAGCCCAAACCTGATTGAATTCACCAAGACACGCCACAATTCGATCAAACTCAGCTTTTTCATTCCGACTTGCGACCAAGTAGCGCCAAGGTTGACGGTTGAAACCAGAGGCTGCCCAGCGCGCGGCCTCGAACAATTTGGCAAGTGTTGCCGCGTCAACCGCTTCACCGTTATAAGCCCGTGGACTCCAGCGGTTGGCAAGCACATCGTTAATTGGCGTTGATGTTTCTGCTTTTCGAGACATAAATTCCTTTCCGTAAGAATAATAGTTTGAATACGGTCAGATTGTAGCAAGCCGAGCACCTTTTGCCCAATTTGTTGTTAGATATGAATCAACGCAGAAAATGGAAATATTTTTGTACGCAGATTTTTAGAATTTCGTGGATACCCGCCTTTGATACCCGTAACACCTCAACGTTGCAAAGCAAATCACTATGTAGTCCGAATAAAAAATCCGCGTTCAGCCGTGCTCGTCCGCGGTTAATAAATACTTTGTGACCATGTCTCAAATCCGGCATAATACAAGCAGTTATTCCTATTTATTTTTGATCATTTCCACAACATGACCACAGCAGAACACAAACGGCTCGAACAACATCTCCAGCGCAAAACCAATTGGAAAGACTGGGGGCCCTACCTCAGCGAGCGTGCTTGGGGCACTGTGCGGGAAGACTACAGCCCCAACGGCACCGCCTGGAATTACTTCCCCCACGACCATGCCCGCAGTCGGGCTTACCGCTGGAATGAAGACGGCCTCATGGGCATTTCAGACCGTAATCAATACTTGTGTTTTGCGCTGGCCCTCTGGAACGGCCAAGATCCCATCTTGAAAGAGCGCCTGTTTGGTCTCGCTGGTCCCGAAGGCAACCATGCAGAAGATGTCAAAGAGTATTACTACTACCTAGACAGCACCCCCACCCATAGCTATATGCGGATGCTCTATAAGTATCCGCAGCGGGCATATCCATATGCAGATTTGGTCGCAGAAAACGGACGCCGTGGTCGCCATGAGCCAGAGTATGAACTCATTGATACCGGCGTGTTTGACGACGACCGCTACTTCGATGTCAGTGTGGAATATGCCAAGCTCGCCGAACGCGATCTACTGATCCAAGTCACGGTTGAAAATCGAGGGCCAGACGCCGCTCCAATTTCAGTCCTGCCGCAGCTGTGGTTTCGCAACACCTGGACATGGGGCTATGCCACCGGACCGATGCGTGATGTTCCCAGAAAGCCAACCTTAGGCGCGATTGATGGACACATCCAAGCCCAACATCCTGCGCTAGAAGATTACTATTTCTACGTTGCAGATGACTCTGCCGAATTACTTTTTACCGAAAATGACACCAACGCTGCCCGCGTATTCGGACTGAACAATGAAACTCCGTACGTAAAAGATGCCTTCCATCGCTATGTTATTGATGGCGACACTGGCGCTATCAATCCAAAGCAGCACGGCACGAAGGCTGCTGCATTTCATCAGTTCACAGTGCCAGCCCATGGCAAAGTGATCATCAAATTGCGGCTGACGACGGACGCCCAACCCAAGCCATTCGCACGGTTTGATGCGCGCTTTGCAAAAGCGAAATCCGAAGCGGACGCTTTTTACGCTGATCTCCAAAAGGACGTTGCCACGGAAGAAGAAAAGCTGATCCAGCGGCAAGCATGGGCAGGGATGTTGTGGACCAAGCAACTGTTTTACTTTGATGTCAATCAATGGCTAGATGGCGACCCTGGCACCGCCCCTCCCGCTGGGCGCAAGAAAGGACGCAACCATGACTGGCGGCATTTAACCAACTTTGACATTATCTCGATGCCAGACAAATGGGAATACCCCTGGTATGCCGCTTGGGATTTAGCCTTTCACTGTATTTCATTAGCACAGGTCGATCCGCAGTTTGCCAAGCGGCAGCTGATCCTCATGACGCGTGAATGGTACATGCACCCGAATGGACAGTTACCCGCCTACGAGTGGGCCTTTGGCGATGTCAATCCGCCAGTGCATGGCTGGGCTGCGTGGCAGGTCTACCAAATGGACGCCAAGCGCACGGGCCAACCAGACCGTGAATTTCTGGAAGCAATTTTTCACAAGCTACTGCTCAACTTCACGTGGTGGATCAATCGCAAAGACAAAGACGACAACAATATTTTCCAAGGTGGCTTTCTGGGGCTAGACAACATTAGCTTGTTTGACCGCAGCGCCGTGTTACCGACGGGCGGCCACATTGACCAATCCGACGGCACCGCTTGGATGGGGTTCTACACCCTCGGTCTGCTACAAATGGCGCTGGAACTGGCTAAAGACAATGCCATCTATCAGGATCTGGCGACCAAGTTTTACGAGCACTTTTTGCAAATTGCAAACGCCATGAGTGGGCCTTATGAAGACAGCATTGGCCTTTGGGATGAAGACGATCAGTTTTTCTATGATGTCCTACACATTGGACAGCGCGAAGTCCCATTGAAGGTGCGCTCACTGGTCGGTCTAATGCCGCTGATTGCGGTCAACGTCCTCGAACCTGAACAGCTTTCAGAAATGCCCGTGTTTGCCCGCCGCATGCGCTGGTTCAACGAAAATCGGCCACAATTGACGGGCAACATGGCCTCGACGGAAATTCCTGGCGTGGGCAAACGCAAGTTGCTTTCCATTGTGACCCCAGACCGCCTTCGCGCCGTCTTGCGCTACATGCTGGACGAAGACGAATTCCTATCTCCTTATGGCATTCGTTCCATGTCGAAAGCGCATGCTGACCCTTACACCTTATGGCATGACGGACAGTCGTTCAGCGTGGCATATACACCTGGCGAATCGCAAACCGGACTATTTGGCGGCAACTCCAACTGGCGCGGTCCAATTTGGTTCCCCATCAATTATTTGCTCATCAAGTCACTGGAAATTCATCATCTTTACTATGGAGATGCCTTCAAAGTGGAATATCCAGTTGGCTCAGGTGAGCACCTCACCTTGGATGCTGTTGCGGCTGAACTTGCGCGCCGCCTCATCAAGCTCTTCAGGCAAGACGCCGACGGCAAACGCGCAACATTTGGTGCCGTGGATAAAATGCAGCAAGACCCGCACTGGAATCAGCACATTTTGTTTTATGAATATTTTCACGGCGAAACCGGGGCTGGACTTGGGGCAAGCCACCAGACTGGCTGGACAGGATTAGTGACCGAATTGATCGAAACTTACGGCGCGGCGTAAATTCTTCTGGTGTTGCGTTAACTAGACTGAACTATGAAACTGTGCAGATGGTGTCTTGTTAAGTTCCGGAATGTAACGTCGCAACATCGTAACACCGTAACCACACACACCTGCCGCACAGCTTTAACCTGAATAGCTACACCGTAACCATCCTCTGGGGGCAACCCCGCCACAACCTGATACAGCTTATGAACCGCTTCTTTTTTGTCTATCTTATCGGTAGTCTTTGTCTACTGACTGCATGTACAGCAGCACCTGTCACGACATCAGATGTTACTGTTGTAGAAATCATCGTCACCGAGACTTTTGCAGCCCCAACCGACACAGTGTTGGCACCAACGCAGACGTTCACTGCCACCATTGCACCTAGTGAGATCCCAACACAGACAGCAACTGAAGTTCCAACGTTATTGACGACTACGGTTATTCCAAGTGAAACGCCAACAGAAGACCCAATCCCAACAACCAATGCTGCTAATGCAGATAGCGCTAATACGGCTTCAGAACCAACACTAACTGTAGACGTCCACATGGACATCTCAGCCGATACACTAACCGTTGGTGATGAGTTTGAAGTCACCGTTGATCTGTCACAAAGCGGAACGTGTCGCTATCTGATTTATGATCTTACGCTAGAAACCGATGTAGACAGCAGCGCAGCAGTCAGCTTTATTACCCCACCTGAACCGGTGACGCAGCCACGCAGTGAACCACAGACCTATGTTTTGCGAGCCGACACTGCGGGCACACTGCAAATTACGCCTAAATACTATGGTGAATCTGACTGTGAAACAGAAGATGGACAGCGCTTACATCACTGGATGCGGGCGGACGGCGACGCGCAAGTTATTGAGGTTGCACCCAACCAAGACACAGCTGCGAGTGCAACTGAAGTGAATACGCCTACCTCAGCTGACAATCCAGAGCCGAACAATGTGTCGCTGAATGTGTCTGTAGATGCGCAATCCATTCAAATTGGCGATAATGTAGACCTTTCCGTCAGCCGAATTTTGCCTGCTGGATGCACTGATGACACAACCTACACGTTGCAGCTAAATACCTTAAGTGAAAACAGCGTGTCTTTCAACTATATAGATCCTCAGAGCCAATTCCTCAGCGCAGACTCCGGAACAGAGACCTATCGCATGCAAGCGACGTCTGCCGGCACGCTCATGTTGTCGGTCGAATATTCTGCGCGAGTGACTTGTGGCGCTGAATCTGAATATGTCATTACCACTTCTCCAATTGAGAGCATTGAGGTTACAGCCCACCCGAACCCAGAAAATAGCGCGCTAAGCATTAACAGTTTTACCGTGTCCAACACCATTGCCGAGCGTGGAGAAGCTTTAACATTGCAATGGGATACAACCGACGCAATTCAAGTGAACATTAGCAACATTCAGGAAGAAATTAGGCAACCACTAGACTCAGTCGGCGACCTTGTCACTATTCCAACTGGCGCACAGGACAATGGCAATGGCGAAATTGTGTACACGCTCACCATTGCAGATGTGTATGGCAACGCAATGAGCGAATCCATTACGCTGCCGCTAATGTGCAAATATCCTTGGTTTTTCAGCAGCCCTCCGGTCATTGACCACTGCGCTCGTGACGCAATTACAAATTCAGATTTGTCTCTCCAGCAATTTGAAAATGGCTATATGCTGTGGGCACAAGACTCTGGGCTTATTGTGGTGCTGTTCGGCGGTGGTGGTTATCATTATTCAGGTGACACGTGGCAGGCAGGGGAGCCAGTGTCAGACCCTGAGATTGTCCCGCCCGCTGGTTTGCTCCAACCCGAATATGGCTTCGGAAAACTTTGGCGCGAGTTTGAATGGATCCGCAATAACCTCGGTTGGGCAGTCGCGCCAGAAACCCGCTACTACGGGTCTTACCAGTGGACGCTTTGCCCCGAAGCACCGGTAACGCGCAGTTGCGACAGCCTCTATGTGTCTTGGCCAGACGGTCGCACTGTTTTCGTACCATCAATCCGTTTATCTGCTGGGCCGTGGCAGTTGTTGGAGTAAGTCAGCCGCCAACCTTTATAAGGCGGATCTTACCCGAAACCTAAGGTGTGCCCTGTAAAGGTGCGCTGGTTGGGCCGACTCGGGCTGCGTGTATAAACACAATTAAGGGCATTCTCCGAAATTTTCTCTGGTGGAGATCATTTCAATTCGCAGTAGGATGACATCCTAAACGAGTCGGCCCGGTGGGCACGCCTCTACGGTTTGGGGTGGCATTGGCGCTTTTATGCATTCGGACAAAGCCTGCTAACGTAGAGACCGTCAAATTACGTATATCCCTTACAATATAACCATGGAAACGTTTGATATAACGACTTGGAAACAACGCGCAGCGGAGAAGCTAAAAAAGCTTGGCGGCCGAGGCTCTAGCCTGTCACTGGCCGCTTATAGCGCAGTGGCCACCAGTGCCTTATGGCCACTGATTGAAGCCATTGGGCGTGGGCAACCATTGTCATTTCCTATCATGCAACTTGTTGGTGGAATTGGGATCGGCTTGTTACCTGGGCAGTTTGAAAAATGGCGGACCAAGCCGGACGCAGAAATGCAAGCCGAAGCGGAAAAGTGGATTCAAACGAAGGTCGCCCAAGACGAAGACCTAAAGACAGCTCTAACTCAAATTATTGAAACGACTGATGCCTTGCTTGTTGTCCAAGAGCACATCATGCCCGACTTCCGCGATGCGTTAGAAGACGCACTAAGCCAGCTTGGTTTGCCTGCTTTACCTGCGATTCAGTCTGGATCTCACAGCATCAATACCACAGGTGAAGTGACTGGTGATGTCACCTTAAATGACAACCGCAATCAATCTACAAACACCTATGTTATTCAAGGTGGGCACAACGCACCGTCAGAAGCAGACC
>JAHDIM010000490.1 GCA_020630805.1 Anaerolineales bacterium | reverse complement strand
TTGACGAATGGCACATTGACGCGGCGTAGGGCTGAACTCGTAAAGGTCAGGCTCAGCGTGTCAGAGACAACCGTATCCCCGCTAGTACCAGTGACAGTCACCGTCCAAGGGCCACGAGAAGCCATCGCGTTCGTGCCATCATGTGAAAGTGTTAAGGAGACGGTGCCGTCTGAATTGACAGTGGTGCTGTCTAAGCTAAGGTTGAGACCTGGAACATCCGAAGTGACAGTCAGCTCGACTGCGCTACTAACGCCGATCAAGTCAACTGTCGTTGCCGTAGTTTGACCCAGTGCAAGTGATAAATCGCTATCGCTAACGTCCAATGTTAGGCTGCGGCTTTCCATCGTCGCGATCAGTTTCTGGATGTAGTAGAGGTCACCAACCTTGAAGCCAGGAATATCTAACCATGTTTCCAATTGCTGTGGTGAAGCGCCAACAACTTTGGCTTGGGCCATAAACCGCGCATGCGCACTGTGCAATGGCATGATGGCGTTTTCCATGAGACCTTCTTCGGTAAACGACACAAACCAATATGGTGCGTTGGCATCGTAATTGTTGATGGCCGTTTGCACTTCGCTCTGCAAATTGGCGCGCATGAAGCTCGCAATTTCCGGCACCATATACATGAAGTTTGCACTGTCATTGAGCGTATTACAGTAGGCATGCGAGACGGACACTGCATAGGCCGTGTTCGCTGTGAATGAATTCTGCTTGATCTGCCAGAAGCGGGCTAATTCAGAGGTATAAGTGGCGTCTGGCGTTTCACCCGCCAACTTTTGCAACTCAAGATAGCCATAGTATCCGGCAATAAATGCATTGAGAACATCTGGATTATTTTCTAGAACTTCATCATCTGGTGCGTTGTGGAGACTGTCACGGCTGGCCGCAAATAGACCAGCAGCGTTACCAAAGTGCTCTGCGTATTTCCAGAGGACATAGTGGTTATACGGATTCAAGCCCCAAGCCCCACGACCTTCGTAAGCGCCATTGAACCAATATAAATAGTTCAAGTTATTGTGCTGATAGGTCACCATATCCGCCGCCGTCTCATCTGGGAGATCAAACGCTTCACGAGCCGCACCTGCTTGCCAGCCAACATGATTGGTGCTGTAAAGCGGATATGCGGTGAACTCTGTCTGTAGATAGTTCTCAACGTTGGTCACCATGCCCGCGGGTAGATAATCTAAGGACCACAGCAAGGTATAGATCGTTTCAGAGGGGTTACTGAAATAATCGACAACGTCATCGCCACAGCCATAGCGGGCAAAACTGTCAAACAGTCCGTGTGATTGATACCCTGGCCGTAAGTGACCCGCATCTAAGATTTTTTGGACTTCAGTTGCCAGCATCGTTTGCAAAGCATCGTTACCTAGCTCGGCTTGAGAGTTCACTGGCACTGTGGGGTTGCTTGCTTTCGGCAGCGCCGCGCCACCGCCAGTTGGACTCATTGCAATGACCGAATTACCACGGTGGAAGTAGAGCTTGCCGTTGTATGGAATGAGCGGATTGTTATCTCCGTGGTTCCCATACACACCGTTGCTATCCCCAAAGACTTCATGCATCACACCGGTGTAGGTATTGGCATCGTAGCCTGGTGCGAGTGCACTCAGGTTGTAAGCAAAGTAGCGTATTTCACGCGTGGTATCAAATTCGCCTGTCGCAGGCAGAGTGCCGCCATTGTAACGATTGGCAAAGGTTGTGTTCGGCTCCGTAATATCGAAGAAACCGGCTTCACGGTCACAGCACAAGTTCCAATAGATATTGTCGCCACCAGCGACGTAGGCCAGCGGCTCATCGACAGCTGTCCAGTCTGAGCTCACAATACTGACGTGATCTTCACCAGGCTTCCAGCCTGTAATATGACCACCTGCAATGTACGCGTCTGACATGTAACTGT
>JAHDIM010000105.1 GCA_020630805.1 Anaerolineales bacterium | reverse complement strand
CTTCCAGCCAGAGTGCATAGGTCAATAGTGGTGTGTCGCCAGCCCGTAGCGCATGCGGTGTGTTGCTGGGAATAAACAATGCATCGCCAGCGGACAACGGTTGCCAGCCACTCTCTCCGACTTCCCATTCACCACCATCTGACAACGCCAAATAGATCTCATTTGGCGGATGCCAATGCCGCTTGTAGTAGGTGTTGGGCCCGAATGACACAAACCAGCCCATCGGCACTTGGCCTTGAATCGGGCCGTTTGCGCCGGTCAGCGTGGCGTGACAGTAGTTGTCTAGAAAGTCTTGTCCGACGTTATGAACGGTGTAGCTTGGATTTTGCCCCCATGCGAGGTCATCTAAGCAAGCTTCGAACAATGCCATGATGTCAGCAACGCGTGCTGGCTGTTGGGCTGCCAACACGTCCGCAATGTGGCGATAGGCGTGCATTGGCAGACGTGGCGGTGCGGCTTGAAACTGCAAGTGTTGCAATGCTGGCACGACCAACGGCGCTTGTGTCAATGTACAGACAGTACTGTTGAGATGCGCGTGAATTTGATTGGCTAAGGCTAAGAGTTGAGACTGTTGCGTGTGCATCACAAAGGCTATTACTGGGTGTTATCGCTCATTCTGCAGATTGGACCAATTTTTGATTACACTTCAGGGTCGAGAGTGAGTTTCCGAGATTGGTCCAATCTAAATAGCCTGAGTTCTGGATAAGCAAAGAGTGTCAAGACTTTTTCTCTCTGACATACCTTCCTGACGTTAAGAAGGTCTTGATCTGTGCTGCCTCTCTTATCCAGAACTGAGGTTAAATAGGATCGTCTTATGTGAATTAGTTTCGCAAGTTTATGCTGCTAGCCATAGAAAAGGACTTGATGTCATCCCACGAACGTTCGACTTCCGATAGCAAATAAGATTACACCGCGTTTGTGGGATACATTCGACTTCGCTCAGTACAGGTCTCTTTAGGAGACAATGGTTCAAAAAATAGCATCGAATTATAAAGAGATCCCCGATGCACCATGCTTGTTTTGACTTATTTTGCAATTCGTTCGCATCGGGGATGACATCTGTGCTGTTGGTTTTGCTAGCATTTATGATCCGAATTCACATAAGACGTTAGGAATACTTAGACGCTAACTGCTACCTTTTCCATACCCCAACGTCGCCACAGCTTCGGCCATTTCATCCAAAATGGTTGGATCATCAATGGTCGCGGGCATATCCCATGGCGTGTTGTCTGCAATGCGCTTGATAGTACCGCGCAGGATTTTTCCGGAGCGCGTCTTGGGTAAACGCTTCACCACAGTGGCTTTTTTGAAGGCGGCGACAGGGCCAATCCGTTCGCGCACCATTTGCACCACTTCGGCAGCGATGTCGGCATGATCACGCGTGACACCTGCATTCAGAACCAGCAATCCAATTGGAATTTCGCCTTTGAGTTCGTCATTGACCCCAAGTACAGCGCACTCGGCCACATCCACATGGCTGGCTAAGACTTCTTCCATCGCGCCGGTAGACAAACGGTGTCCGGCCACGTTGATGATGTCGTCCGTTCGCGCCATGATGTGCAGGTAGCCGTCTTCGTCTTTGAAACCGGCATCCGCAGTGGAGTAGTAGCCAGGGTAATGATTCAGATACTTCGCTTTGTAGAGGTCATCACGCTGCCAGAGGGTTGGCAAGGCACTCGGCGGTAGCGGCAGTTTGACACACACCGCGCCGATTTCATTCGCAGGCAATGGTTGCCCGTTTGGATCAAGAATCTGTACGTCATAACCAGGCATGGGCACGGTGGTCGAGCCCGCTTTGACCGGCAGCGTTTCGATGCCCACCGGATTCGCACAAATCGCCCAGCCCGTTTCCGTCTGCCACCAGTGATCGATGACAGGCACGCCGAGCTTGTCTTCACCCCAATGCAGCGTATCCGGATCACAACGCTCGCCCGCGAAGAATAGCCCACGGAACGCGCTCAGGTCATAGTTCTTGACCAATTCACCCTGCGGATCTTCACGCTTGATGGCGCGAAACGCAGTTGGTGCGGTAAACAGCACATTGACCTTGTGTTCTTCAATCACGCGCCAAAACGCCCCAGCATCGGGTGTGCCGACGGGCTTGCCTTCGTACATAATCGACGTACAGCCGTGTAACAGCGGAGCATACACAATGTAACTGTGCCCCACCACCCAGCCGACATCTGAGGCGGCCCAATAGACCTCGCCCGGTTCAACGCCATAGACTGTTTTCATCGAATATTTGAGCGCGACCATATGCCCGCCCGTGTCGCGAACGATGCCTTTCGGTTGTCCGGTCGTGCCGCTGGTGTAGAGGATGTAACACGGATCGGTCGCTTGAACGGGGACGCAGTCGACCGGCTCAGCGGCAGCCATTGCGTCGCCCCAGTCCACATCGCGCTCTGCAATGCAGTCACAGCCGTGTTGGTCACGCTGCAAAATCAGCGTCCGTTCGACCTTGTGTTCGGCCATGTCGATCGCATCATCTAGCAGTGGTTTATATTCGACAATGCGAGTCGGCTCAATGCCGCAGGAGGCTGACATGATTAGCTTGGGCAGTGCATCATCAATACGGGTGGCGAGCTCTTTCGCGGCAAATCCACCAAAGACCACGGAATGGATCGCGCCAATCCGGGCGCAGGCCAGCATTGCCATGACGGCTTCCGGCACCATCGGCATATAGATAATGACGCGGTCGCCCTTTTCAACGCCTAAGCTGCGGATCACGCCTGCGAGCTTAGCGACTTCATCGCGCAGTTCACGGTAGGTGAATGTTTGTTGACTGTTGGTAACGGGGCTGTCGTAAACCAGCGCGAGCTGATCGGCGCGGCCATTTTCAACGTGGCGATCGAGTGCGTTGTAGCAGGTGTTGGTAACACCACCTTTGAACCAGCGGTAAATTGGCGCTTGGCTATCATCCAGCACGGTGTCCCAGCGCTTATACCAATGAATGTCTTCAGCGAGTGCTTCCCAGAAGCCGGTCGGGTCGGCTTGCCATTGTGCGTACGTTTGTGCATAACTCACGGCCCTTTCTCCTTATGCTATTGTGTGTCCTTTGCGTGGATTGTGTCCGCCTACAGTTTAGCAGGTGCAGGGAGAAACTTATGTGTTAAAGCAAAAAGCCCGCGACTGCGAGCTTCTTACTTGTTACCTGTACTGTACGTTACCTAATATGGAGGAGAAGAACTACCGTATCCTGTTACCGTTACGGTGAGCTTGGCGTTAGGTGTTGCCTTGCTCACTATTAGTATGCGTTGAAATTCTGACGATTTTTCTGACAACCTAAACTAAATTTTGAAATCAGTATGCTAACGGCCTATGGCGCGCGTTTTCGCCCACTGTTCTGCGTAGGATCAAACTTCTTTTCGAGGTCACGCCAGCAGTCGATGTAGTCGTCTTGCAACGGCGCGATGGTCGCTGCAAATTCGGTCAGATGCTGCGGGAAGCGCGTTTCAAACATAAAGCTCATGGTGGATTCAAGCTTGAACGGTTTGAGGTCTGCCGCTGTCGCTTTTTCAAACGCTTGGCGATCAGGGCCGTGTGGCAGCATCATGTTGTGGAGTGACATGCCGCCGGGAATGAAGCCTTCGGGCTTGGCATCGTACTGCCCAAAGATATTGCCCATCAGTTCGCTCATCACGTTCTTGTGATACCACGGCGGTCGGAACGTATCTTCCGCGACCAGCCAGCGATCACGGAATAAGACAAAATCAATGTTGGCCGTGCCGTCTAGACCCGATGGCGCTGTCAGGACGGTGAAAATTGACGGATCGGGATGATCAAACAAGATCGCGCCAACTGGGCAATAGGTGTTGAGATCATACTTCAGCGGCGCGTAGTTGCCGTGCCACGCCACCACATCCAGCGGGCTATGGTCAATCTCAGTCTGATGGAACTGACCACACCATTTGACTGTCACGGTTGACGGCACCTCTCGATCCTCATACGCGGCGACCGGCGTCTTGAAATCGCGCCGATTTGCGAGACAGTTCGCTCCAATCGGGCCACGATCCGGCAGTGCAAATTTTTGACCGTAGTTCTCACAGACAAAGCCGCGACACGGCCCGTCAATCACCTCAACCCGATAGACCAATCCACGCGGAATAATCGCAATTTCTTGTGGGGCGAGATCAATAATCCCCAATTCGGTATGGAAACGCAGTAGCCCTTGCTGCGGCACAATCAGCAGTTCGCTGTCGGCACTATAGAAGTACGCATCCTCCATGGACGTATTTGCAAGATAAATATGCCCTGCCATGCCGGTTTGGGTGTTCACATCGCCAGCGGTGGTCATCGTGTGCATGCCGGTCACAAACGTCAGCGGCTGTTCCGCATGCGGCACCGGATCCCAACGATATTGCCCCAGCGAGATCACATCTGGCTTGATATTTGGCGCGGTCTTCCAATACGGCACATCGATTTTTTTGAAGCGTCCCGTATGCTTGACGGATGGCCGAATGCGGTAACACCACGTGCGCTCATTCTGATGCGCCGGTGCAGTAAACGGCGTGCCGGACAGTTGCTCTCCATAGAGCCCATAGTTACAACGCTGTGGCGAGTTCATCCCTTCTGGCAAGGCCCCTGGCAGCGCTTCGGTTTCAAAGTCATTGCCAAAGCCGGGCATATAACCTGGTGAAAGATCTGACGAGGTTTTGGCTTGGACAATGCTGGGGCGGAGTGGGGTTTTGGAAAAAGCGTTCATGATGATATTTGTTTCTTGTTAGCCGCGGACGAGCACGGATAAACGCGGAAAGGCTCCGGACCAAGCCGTGTGATCCGTGAAATCCGTGTCTTTTTCAGGGTCGTCATTTATGCGCTTCTTAAAACTACCGTAAAATTCTTTACGCATTATAGAACGTCCTTTTACTCTTCAGAACTCCCAGATGAAACTAGCCAGCCTCCCTTCAACCACCAGCCGCGATGGTGAACTCGTCGTGGTCAGCCGTGACCTTCAGTCTGCGGCCAAAGTGCCTAGTGTCCCGACCATGCAATTTGCAATTGAAAACTGGGCTGCCGTTGAAGCAACGTTACAAGCCGCGTTTGATCAGTTGCAAGCAGGATCACATCCTGAGGCGTTTGCGTTCAACACAGATGATGCGCTAGCGGCATTTCCACGGTCGTATCAGTTCTTAGACGGGTCGGTGTACTTGCACCATATGAAGAAAGCCCGCGCAGCGCGTGGGGCCGAGATGCCACCGCGTTACGAAACCGAACCGCTGATGTATCAGGGGATGTCACACGAGTATCTCGCGCCCACCGCACCGATGCGCGTGCGCGATGACAGTCTGAATGTAGATTTTGAAGGCGAGATCGGGGTGGTGTTAGATGACACGCCGATGGGCACATCTGTGGCAGACGCAGCGGGGCATATCAAGTTACTGGTGCTGTTCAATGATTTCACGCTGCGCACCAAGACCAAGCTAGAGTTACCCAAGCAATTTGGCTTTCTCCAAGCCAAACCGGCCAACGCCCTCTCTGCCATCGCCATCACGCCCGATGAACTCGGTGCAAATTGGGACGGGAAGATGCCCAACATCAACGTCACCTGTCACATCAACGATGAATGGTTTGGCAATCCCAACGCCGCGACTGATTATTGGTTTGACTATCCCATGCTGATTGCACACGCCGCCGAAACCCGCAATCTCGCTGCTGGCACTGTCATTGGCGCCGGCACCGTCTCAAACGATTCGGAAGAATCTGGCTATGGTTCTATTTCAGAAGCCACAACGGACCAGAAGCTGAGCGGCAAGCCGCTGACCCCATTCTTGAAGTATGGTGATGTCGTGCAAATTGAAGCGCTGGATGCAGATGGCAACAGTATCTTTGGCCGCATTCGGACGGAGATTGTGCGGGGATAAAGACGCGGGTGACAAACAGGTTGAATAAAAAGAGCTTGTGCTTAGAAAAGTACAAGCTCTTTTTTTACACTTACGTCTTATTCAAAATCTGCTCAGTGCGGGCGAAGATATCCAAGCCTTGTTGTTTGAGCCAGTAAGGGATGTCAATCAGAACCCAGTTTTCGGCGAGTAAGTCACCTTCACGGCGGTAGACGTCTACTACTTGCATGACGGCACTGTCTTTACCGGCCGGCATGCCCAAGAAGCCCCCAATGGCGCGGTTAGACAGATTCGGCCAGCCAAAGAAGCAGGCAAAATTTCCCTCTGCAAAGCGGCACACATGGCCGTTGAATTTCTTATCATCCAAGTTATTGCGAAACGGCAACTGATGCTGCTCTTGATAGCGCGGAACAGTATACGTCGCGCCGATCCCCGCCGGTCCATACCAGATCATCCGGGGTGACCACGTGCGTTCTAACACTTCTGGTGGGCAGCCCATTGATCCACTTTCGTTCAAGTCAGTCAAGTCTTGGATCATCTCATTGACCAGTGCCAGCGTTTTGACACCTTCTGCTGGGTCAACATCGCCATAGACCAAGCCATCATGGGTGCGTGGGCCAGGATAGTTGAAATACACGCCCGTGGAAGGTGGCAATGGGTACATTCCTGCTTGCACCATCAACCCAATCAGGTCGATGAAAATGCCGGTGTGCGTAATCTTGCCATTCTCTACGCGATTGAACTCGGCATAGCGCAAGTTTGCCATTTTGCGCGTGTGTCGAATGCCAAGCCAGTCAGCATCGAACAAGCCCATGAAATTGCCCATGCTCATAACCCAAACCCCTTCGCTGACTTCATTGTCACCAGCGATGAAGATGTCCTGTCGCCGCTGCACGTGACGTAGCGCATTCATCAGCGGTGCCCAGAACAGTTCAGCCACAGTGTCCGCACCATGCTGCTCGCGAAACGGATACACGCCGCGCCAGTGGTAATCGTCTGAGACGTAGGTTTTTAGCACATCGGCCACGGTGTCTGGCGTGGCGTTTTCCAGCGCGTCAAAGTACTCGCGCACAAGTTTTTTAGCAGATTGATAGCTCATAACAGTCAATACCTAATAGTCAACAGTCAATGATCAACTCGAGCCGCAAAGCCTGATTCATTGATCATTGACTAATGACTATTGAACGTTGATTATTCTCTCGGCAACTTTGCCAATAAGTCCACTTTAGATTCTTTCGCTGCGCCAATCAGGTCAATTAGCACCCAGTTTTCACGCAGCTTGTTTCCGTCGCGTGTCCAAAAATCCATAATATTCCAACCGATGTATTCGCCGGTTGCTTTCCAATCCATAAAGTCATTGAGGTGCGTCCCTCCTAAGCTTGGCCAACCTGTAGAGGCAATTAGGTGGCCTTCGGCAATGCGCGCTTTGTGGCCCACGCCGCGCCGGTCTGGAAAGGCGTGCACAATGGGGCCTTGCGCGTTGCGTTTGAACTCATCCATGCCATAGGAAGATCCAATGCCCACTGGCCCGTGCCAGACCATGTCTGCGTGCCAATAGCGCTCTAACCCTTGGCTCGCCTGGTCTTTGCCATCGTAGCTGTTGAGGCCGCCAAAGATCATCGCTTCCACTAACCCAAGTGACTTTGCTGACTCGGCTGGATCTTGATCTGTCAACAACACCGCATTGCCTGCAAGCGGGCCAGGAATCCAAATGTCACGTCCAAAGTGCAGTGGGAGAAGCGAAATCCCAGCTTGGCGGCACAAATCCGGCAGATCTATGATGATGCGAATTTCAACGATTTTGTCCGCCTCAACTTTGCAGAATTCACCAAAGCGAACGTGAACGCTCTGTCCGTTTGCTGGGATTTTGTACCCGTCAAGCACAAGGTCATTCGCAAATGTGCCAATGAAGTCTCCAGTGCCAGCCACCCAGTCGCCGCCTTCAAAGCTACTGCCTAAAAAGTGATACGTCCGGCGGGTCAGGTCTGGCATCGCTGTCATTAGCGGTCGCCAATACGACTCAACCACAGCCTCTGCTGTGCCTAATTTGCGCAACGGCTCAAAGCCATTCCAGTCAATTTTCTTAGAAAGAAAGTCGCACGCTGCCTCTGGCTGATCAATATTCATTGTCTGCCAATACTGCCAGACCAGCGCTTTTGGGGGAGTGTTCATGGGTGTTACTTGAGCTTTGACATGGCAAGCCATGTCACTACCGAGGTAATGTTCATCGAATGGGAATGCTGCCACGTCGGGCAACGGTCAATTCACGCATGCGCTCGAAGACATCCACGCCTAACTGTTGATAGACATGGAGCAAGTCCACCAGCACCCAGTTTTCACGGATGAGGCCGTTTTCACAGCGCCAGAAGTCAAGACTGCGCATGGTCAAGTATTGATTGTTCGCGGGAATACCAAGCCACCCGTCACCAGAGAGATGCATGTGCATCCCCGGCCAAGCAGTAAAGCCAACGTACTCTGCATCGCCTAGGGCAACGCCTTTTTCTAAGAAGGCATCGCGGTCTGGCATGGCTTTTAGAAACGGAATTTGGTGCCAGTTACGAAAGCCGCTGACGCGTCGCATCGCACCGATACCTGCGGGACCATACCAGTTGAACTTCGGATGCCAATATTTCTCTAAGTTCATGGCGGCTACGCCCTCATTGTTCCGCTTGAGGTCAGTCAGCATATCTATTACTAATTGCATGCTGGCAGCGCCGTGCGCTGCATCATATGCACTGGTAATAATGCCGTCATTTGAAGCGGGTCCCGGAAGCAGTGGCCACTCAACGCCTAGCGCGGGCATCAGTGGCCACGCACCGGCTTGCAACATCACTTGCGGAATGTCCCACAGCGCTTGCATCTCCACGATCTGGTCGTCTTCAATGCAGAAGAATTCATGGTAGCGCATGCTCACCAAGTGCAGCGTTGGCGGAATATCCAGCCAAGGCTGTTCAAAGACGCCCATGTAATGCCCAGCACAGCCGACCCAGTTGCGGCCATTGGCCTCTGAGGCCATCACAATGAAGTCCCGCCGTTCAAGGTCTGGAATCGCCGTTAGTAACGGTTGATAGACGGTTGAAAATAGTTCGTCTGGTCCCGTCAAATCTTCAAAAGGATAGGCGAGATGGATCGCGCAGTCCGGCGCAAAAAACGCGCGGAGTTGCGACTGTAGCTGCGTCGCGTCGCAGTTATACAAGGCGTTACGCAGCCCGTTGATGAAGGCTTTGTTGTGGTTGTGGATGGAGATGGGCATGATTTAGCTAATGATAAGTAAGGAGTGATAAGTGAAGTGCTCACAAAGGTTTATTCAACAACAACGTCTTGAACACACTCATCACTCGTTACTCGTTACTCTTCACTTTCCACCGCTTCATCAAAAAACTCTGGTGGCTTTGACCCAATAAACTTCAACACGTTTTCAAGGTTGTAGCCACACTGCTCAATTACGCCCAGAATGTCAATGAGCACCAAGTTTTCAGCGAGTTTGCGCTCACCGGTTTCTTCGTCTTTCTCAATGCGCCAAAAGTCCATATAGCGCATGCGGATTGTTTCGCCACTCGCCTTAAGACCAAGCCAGTCTTCCGCGAAGGTCGTGTCCTGATAGCCCGTGCCCGCGACCCAATCCCCTTGTGCGACGCGGACAATATCCTTCCCAACTTTGTCTGGAAAGGCTTTCAGAAACGGCTTGCGATAGGTGTATTCGAATTCCTCGATGCCGTTCATCGTGCCGATGCCCGCCGGACCTTCCCAGACCATGTCTTCTTTCCAATACTTTTGCATGAGGCCCAAAACGTTTTCGTTAAGGCCAACATACATATCATCCACAAGTTGATTATTGAGTTCTTCTTCAGTTGTCATAGTTGATTAGATTGAGGGACTATCTTCTCCGCGATAAGGCCGTGTGATGGAAACGGCCTTATCTACTAGAGGAGAAGCGCGAACAATCGGCAAATAAATCGCCGACCCTAACCCTTTACAGCGCCGGCAGCCAGCCCCTTCACCAGATGTTTCTGGAAGAGCAGGATGACAACAACAATGGGGATAGTTGCAGAAACAGAGGCGGCGGCGGCAATCATCAAGTGCCGCGGATCTTCACCGCCCAAATAGGGTGACATCGCCACCGGAAGCGTCCAATTGTTAACAGTCAACAACCGGATGAGCAGAAACTCGTTGTAAGACAGCAATAGTGAAAAGAGTGCTGTAGAAATAATCCCTGGCCACATAATGGGGATAATCACTTTCCAAAACGCAACTAAGCGATTAGCACCGTCGACCATGGCAGACTCTTCAAGCTCTTTGGGAATGTCCATAAAGAAGCTACGCAGCATCCAAATGGTGAACGGCTGATTGACCGCCACCAGCACAATGATGACCAACAAGCGGGTATCTAACAGATCTAGCGCAATGGCGATCCAGTAATACGGCAGAATGAAGGCCAAGCGCGGTAAGGCCCGGAACGCCAGCGCTGCAATAAGTACAACCACCGCCGCAATGCCGGTATAACGCGAGAGCGAATATCCCGCCAAACACCCCACGCTAATGGAAATGACCACCGTCCCCACGGTAACAATCACCGTATTGATGAAGTAGTCATAGAACTTGTTGACATCTACATATTGCGGAATGGCCCACAGCAGCAGTGCAAACGCAGCCGCGCAGAACCAGTAAATATAGCTGCTCTTGATGGGGATATATTCCACAAACAAGAGCAAACAAATAATGATCAACAGCGCCGCCGAGATGAAATAGGCGATCATTGCACCATTTTCAGGAATCGACCGCAGCCATAGTTCAGCGTAGTTGTCCCACGTTGGCTCAAAAATAAATTTGGGCGTTCGTGAATTTGCGTCTTTGAAATTCTTAAAGGATTGCAGCGCAGTCCAAACAAACGGGATAACGCTGTATACCGCAAAGAACGTTAAGCCGAGGTAAATAAACAGTCTGGCAATTGGGTTGTTTATGCGATCCATGGTTAGCGCGCCTCCACCTGTTCACGATATGACATGATGAGATTTGGAATCAACACAATCATGATCCCCACAACGGTCAAGAGTGCCATTGCGTTGGCCTTTCCTAAGCGCTGCAAAGAGACTGCCGTTTGGAAAGTGTAGGTCATGACCACGTCCGCCTTATAAATTGGATTCATGCGTTCAGTTAGCACGAACACGCTGTCAAACACCCGGTACGAGTCCATAATGGAAATCAGCGCGATGAGGATGGTCAGCGATGACAAATGCGGGATTACCACGTGCCGAATTTTCTGTAAGAAGGTCGCGCCATCAATTGACGCCGCCTCCATTAGCTGTTTTGGCAGCGTCTGCAGGCCAGCAAAGTAAGTCACAATCACATATGGCGTGACATACCAAATGCCATGCAAAATGATGAGCGTCTTAACAATCAGCTCGTTGTAAAGCAACTTGTAGCTGAAATACTGCCGCAGAATGTAATAGATGGGACCTTGTGGCTCAAAGAGCTGCTTGAACATGAGCGTCCCCACCACTGGCACCATAATGAATGGCAACAGAAAGATGGAAAGGTACACCCCACGCGTGGTCTTGGTCAATTGATCTAACATCACAGCAATCACAAACCCAATAACAAAGCGAATTGGCACGTTGACAAACGTATACACAAACGTAAATCTAAACGATTGCCAAAACCGAGGGTCACTCAAGATATCAACATAATGCTGAAAGCCCACAAATTGCGGGCCATCTTGCATTGATTGAAACGTGAGAAATTGCAAGCTAAGCCAACCGGAGGCCACCAGCGGCACCACCATCAGCAAAATCATCAACGTGATGCTGGGTGCTGAAAAAGCAAAGAATGTACTGCGTTTCATCGGACGAACTAAAAAATTATTGGGCTAAGTCGTGTGTGAAGCGCTTAGCCAGTTGGATTGAATAACATCTGACAGAGACCTTTTGTAGTGCCACTCCGCGGAGTGGCACACTTACATCTACGCTGTGTTTGTTAATTCGTAAGTTGATTGGTGCCACTGCCAAATAAATGCCATCAACACCAACCAACTAGCTAACTAACAAACTGACGAGCACCCGTTTCCGAGCACTCGCCAATTAGAAGTCAAGCCTTAGTTGAACAGATCGTTCACGCTGTCGTTTGCGGCAGGCAAGACGTCAGCAGGTTCTGCT
>JAHDIM010000004.1:48718-56656 GCA_020630805.1 Anaerolineales bacterium | reverse complement strand
AGTATGGCTTGGATGTGACGCGCATGTCTGCGGCTGAGGTCCGGGCACAGTTTCCGCTCATCAACCCGACCGATGCGGATAATGCATTGCTAGATCCAAACGGCGGGATTGTCGCCGTGGATCATGCTGTGGCGGCGCAGTTGCAATTAGCAGAACAACACGGCGCGACGGTTTTGAGAAATACCAAGGTGCTGTCAATTGACGGTCAAGTTGTCAAGACAAATAGCCAAACGTTTACCGCCGACAAAATTGTCAATACAACGGGGGCTTGGATCAAGTCGTGGCTACCAAAAAAACAAGCGGATCATTTTCGCGTCACCCGTCAGACAATATATTGGTTCGCGGCTGATGATGTGTCTGCATTTTCTCCCGAGGAGTTTCCCGGCATTCTTTGGCCCGGCATTCATGAAGATGATTATCTTGGAGCGTTTCCAGTCTTGCCCGGTGGTACTCCGGGCTTCAAGGTGCTCACAGAACGACGCGAATTTGAATACGATCCAGATACTGTGCCTCGGGATGTACCACAGTCTGAAATTGATGAATTCGTAGAGGTCGTAATGAAAGACCGCATCCTTGGCCTTGATCTGAATAATTGCCTAAAAGCAAAGGTGTGTCTTTACACAGATACACCAGACGATCATTTCATCATCGATTGGCATCCAGAAAATAAAAATATGTTGGTTGTGTCCCCGTGTTCGGGGCATGGCTTCAAACATTCAGCAGCCATCGGTGAAAGTATCGTGCAGTGGATGTTGGATGGGAGATCTGAGATCGATCTCAGCGCTTTTCAATGGAAAGCTTAGAAAATAAGTTGGATGGTTGGCTAGTTGGTTAGTAAGTCTGTAGTTCTGCTAGCTATAGGGCTAGCAGAAACGAAACCTAATCGCTAACCAACCAACAAACTATCAAACTTGCAAATTAAAACTATGAGACTAAAAAACAAAGTATGTATTGTGACCGGCGCTGGGAAAGGCATCGGGGAAGCCATTGCCATGCGCTATGGCGCAGAAGGCGCGAAGGTTGTTGTCAATGACATCAACGCTGAAAACGCGGAAGCGACGACAGCGGCAATTATTGCGGCGGGTGGTGAGGCGATCACAGCCGTCGCTGATGTGTCTTCTGAAGAAAGCGTTGAGGCGATGTTTGCTGCAGTCATGGACACTTATGGTCGCGTAGATGTCCTCGTCAATAACGCTGGCCTAATTTCGCCAATGAAGCATTTTCTAGAAGCCGATAAAGCGTGGTGGGACATGATTATTGGTGTGAACTTGACGGGGACATTCCTGTGCTGTCATAAAGCGGCGTTTATTATGGCCAAGCAGGGCAGCGGCTCCATTATCAATATGTCATCTGGAGGGGCGACCAAAGCGCATCGGGCGTTTGTCGCATACGATGCAACCAAAGGCGGCATTGAAGCGATGACCCGTGCGTTGGCGCTGGATCTCGGCCCTTATGGTATTCGCATCAATTCGCTTATTCCGGGGTCGATCGATACGACTGGTATTGATGAAGAAGGACGCAAGTTACGCGGGGTGAATGTGCCATTAGGTCGCATTGGTGAGCCTTTTGATATGACCGGCGCGGCGGTGTTTTTAGCGTCTGATGATTCTGAATACATCACTGGCACACGAGTCGTTGTTGATGGCGGTATGCTGGCACAACAACGTTCAGCAACGGTTGATATTAGACCACCGCAAGATTTTCCGGCTGTTGGGGATTTGGACTAGCAAATAACCTGTTACGAGGTTGCGAAGTTACGGTGTTGCGAGGTGCACATCGTAACTTCGTAACACCGTAACTTCGCAACACTTCAGGACTAAACAATGTCAAACAACTACGATGTAATTTTCGCCGGTGCAGGTGTGATGGGTTGTGCAACTGCCTATAACCTGCTGCTGCGTGATCCGAACTTGAAGATTTTGTTAGTTGAGCGTGATTCATCTTACGAACGCAACTCTACTGTGTTGTCAGATGGCAATATGCGGATTCAGTTCAACTTAGAACCAAATATTCGTATTTCGCAGTATGGCATGCAAGTGATGGAGACGTTCGATGAAGTCATGACGTCTTCAACCTATACACCTGCGACAAACTTTCGCCGCCAAGGCAACATGTTCTTGTTCTCAAAAGAAGGCGAAGCAAATGCGCGGAAGGGGTATGAAACCCAAAAAAGCTTTGGCTGTGATGTAGAACTACTCAGCTCAGAACAGATTGCGGACTACTTCCCATGGTTTGAAGATACTCATGGGACGATTGCTGGCGCAACATTTGGCCCTGGCGATGGCACCATGTCCCCGCGCGATATTTTGCTTGGATACCGCCATAAAGCAGTTGATTTAGGCGCAACGGTTATCGAAGCCGAAGTTGCCGAGCTGCTAAAAGATGGCAGCCAGATGACAGGTATCAAGCTCAAGAATGGTGATGTTTACAATGCGAATATTGTCGCTAATGTCACTGGTTCATGGGCAACCATTCTTGCTGAAACTGTCGGTGTGACGTTGCCCATTACGCCGATCAAGCGTGAAGTCTATTCTGTCAAGACAGATCAAAAATCAGACGCCATCATGCCAATGATGTTATTCCCGTCTGGGCAATACCTCATCCATGAAGGAGCTGGTAGCTTCATCACTGGTGGCAAACATCCGCTTGATCCGGTGACGTTCACGGACTTTAGCTGGCACCAGCAACGCTTTGAAGACCATATGTGGGAAGGACTGGTCAACTACATCCCTTGTTTTGATCGGCTCCAAGTCCACAGCGGCTGGGGCGCTCTCTATGCAGTCAACACCTTAGACGCCAATGCAATCCTTGGGGAATGGCCAACGTTGAAAGGCTACTTCTGCGCCAATGGTTTCTCGGGACACGGCTTCCAGCAAAGCCACGCAGTCGGACGCTACATCGCAGAACTGATGCTAGGTGTTGAGCCAACCTTAGATCTCTCAATTTTCGGTCCGCAACGCATTTTGGATAACGCGCCAGTCTTCGAAAATCCGGATCGGTTGATTTAGTTGGATAGTTGGTAAGTTGGCTGGTTGGTTAGTAAGTCCGTTGCGGTGCTAGCTAGTCAGCCAGCAGACTCGACTCTCCACTAACCAACTAACAAACTACCAAACCAACAAACCATGAAACAAAAATACCGCGTGGGCGCCGATATCGGCGGCACGTTTACTGACCTGATCATTGTTGATCAAGAGACTGGGGCGTTTTCGATTGGCAAAACCCTGACGACCCCCGGCGATCCATCGATTGCAGTTGAAACGGTGTTGCGCGACGTGCTTGCGCAGACCGGCATCGCACCTGATGAAATCGATAATGTTATTCACGGCACAACGCTGGTTACCAATGCCATGATCGAGCGCAAAGGTGCGAAGACGGCGTTGATGACAACCGAAGGATTTCGCGACTCGATCGAGATTGGGCGTGAAACGCGCTACGACTTGTATGACCTGATGCAAGAGCAACCCAAGCCGCTGGTGCCACGCTACCTGCGTTTTGATGTGCCACAGCGTACGCTCTATGACGGAACATCAAAAGTGCCGTTGGATGAAGACTTTGTACGCAAGCTGACGGCAGAACTGCAAGCTAATGACATTGAAGCGATTGCAGTTTGCTTCTTGCATAGCTTTATCAATCCAGATGATGAAGAGCGCGTGCGTGACATTATTCAAGAAGTCGCGCCGGAAATTCGCGTCTCAATCTCTTCAGATGTGGTTCCAGAAATCCGTGAATTCGAACGGGCTTCCACCACCATTGCGAACGTCTATGTGCAAGAGTTAGTCGAAAAATATCTGCGTAAACTTGAAGATCGGTTAGTTGACCTTGGCTTTGCAGGCAACTTCTATCTCATGTTGTCTAGCGGAGGGATTGCCACTGTCGACACAACGGTGCGGTATCCAGTTCGTTTGCTTGAATCTGGCCCCGCAGCAGGTGCGTTGGCTGCTAATGCCTATGGCAAGTTGACTGGCAACGACGACCTGATTTCATTCGATATGGGTGGTACGACTGCGAAAATCTGCGTCATTGACAAAGGCGAACCGATGATTGCGCATGAGTTCGAGGTTGATCGGATTTACCGTTTTGCAAAAGGCTCTGGCTTGCCAATCAAGCTGCCTGTGATTGAACTGATTGAAATTGGCACTGGCGGCGGCTCGATTGCACGGGTCGACTCGCTCGGGTTGCTCAAGGTTGGCCCCGATTCTGCTGGAGCTGATCCCGGTCCGGTCTGCTATGGCAACGGTGGCGAAGACCCTACTGTGACGGACGCAAACCTCATCCTTGGCTATCTTGACCCTGATTATTTCCTCGGCGGCAAGATGGATCTAATGTTGAACAAGGCACGCAAGATCATCGAAGAAAAGATATCTGGGCCGCTTGGGTTGTCCGTTGAAGAGGGGGCTTGGGGTATCCACCAGATTGCTAATGAAAACATGGCAAATGCTGCGCGGGTGCATTCTCTAGAGCGTGGTAAAGATCCACGGCGCTACCCAATTTTTGCGTTTGGGGGCGCTGGCCCTGTACATGCGTATCGCATTGCGCATTCCCTTGGCTCACCGCAGTTACTGGCACCACTGGGTGCAGGTGTGATGAGCACGGTCGGTTTTCTGACAGCGCCCTTGGCCTTTGATTTTGTCCGGTCATGGCCGGTGGAGTTCGGGGCTATTGATTGGCAGCACGTGGCTGAAATGTTTGCAGAAATGGAGGGTGAAGGCCAAGCTCTGTTACAAGAATCAGGTGTTCCTGAAACGGATATCAGCCATCGCCGTTATGTGGACATGCGCTACGTGGGTCAAGGTCACGAAATTCAAGTTGAGTTAGAAAGTGGCGAACTGAGTGACGCATCAGCGGAACAGTTGCAAGCACGCTTTGAAGACGTCTATCTCGAACTCTATGAACGTCCGGGGCCGCCTGTCAATCTTGAAATTCTAAACTGGCGTGTGGTGTCTGCCGGTCCCGTGCCAGATGTCAGTCTAACGGTCACAAATACGGCAAACAATACGACAGACGCATCCAAAGCCATCAAACGTACCCGTTTGGCCTATTTCCCAGAATCGAATGGTTATGTTGATACACCAATCTATGACCGCTATGTCATGGCTCCGGGGTTGACCTTTGACGGGCCGGCAATTGTGGAAGAGCGTGAGTCGACTGTAATTGTTGGTCCCGGTGCCAAGTGTCACATCGATGCGCACTACAACCTGGTGATTGATATGCCAGTTGCGGAGGGAATGTAGCGATGACCGAACTCAATGCTATTCAACTTGAAGTGTTGTGGAACCGACTGCTGTCAGTCTGCAACGAACAACAAACAACACTCGTCCGAACGGCATTCAGCACGATTGTGCGCGAGTCGTTGGACTTGGCGTGCGGCGCTTTTGATACACGCGGCCACATGATTGCGCAGTCTGCAACCGGGACACCGGGGCACATCAACCCAATGGCGACTGGGGCGATTCACTTTTTGAACACCTATCCGCCCGAAACGTTGAAACCCGGTGATGTGCTGGTCACGAATGATCCGTGGCAGACGGCTGGGCAGGTGAATGACTTTACGGTGATGACACCTGTGTTTCGCGGTGACAAAATTGTTGCCTACTTTGCGAACTGTTGTCATTCACCGGACATTGGTGGTCGCATTTTGTCGGCTGGCGCACACGAAGTTTATGAAGAAGGCTTACGGGTGCCAATTACCAAACTATTCAGTGAAGGTAAACCGAACGAAGAGCTTTTCAAAATCATTCGTGCCAATGTGCGGACGCCAGACGAAACCGTTGGTGACCTCTATGCGCAAACATCCTGTAATGCAGTTGGCGCACGTAGCCTACTGCAAATGATGGACGAATTCGGTCTCGACACGATTGATCCGCTGGGTGACGAAATTATCAAGCGCTCTGAGCATGCGATGCGTGAAGGCATCCGCGCTTTGCCAGATGGCGTTTACAAACACGAAGTCTGGAGCGATGGCTTCGAAAGTCCGCTCAAATTAGTTGCCACCGTCACTGTTGACGGCTCGGATATGACGATTGATTTTGATGGATCTTCGCCTCAAAGTGCGCGTGGCATCAATGTGGTGCTCAATTACACACGCGGCTATGCCTCTTTCGCTGTCAAAGCTGCAATTAGTCCGGAAGTGCCACACAATGAGGGTGCGTTTCGGCCTGTGACGGTGACTGCGCCAGAAGGCTCCATTCTGAATTGTAAAGAACCAGCCGCGGTTGCGTCGCGGCATCTTGTTGGACACTTCTTACCTGGCCTCATCTTGGGCGCGTTAGCACCAGTGATTCCTGATCGGGTGTTGGCAGGCGGTGCTGATCCAGGTTGGATGAGTGTCTGGCGGGCAACGTGGCCGAAAACAGGCAAGAACGCGAACTTTACATTGTTCCAATTGGGTGGGACAGGCGCTCGCCCAACTAAGGACGGCCTCAACACAACAGGGTTCCCTAGCGGAGTTGGTGGGGTGCAAGCTGAAGTGATTGAAAATCAAGCACCACTCGTGCAAGCGTATCGGGTCATGAAACAAGACTCTGGTGGCGCGGGTGAATTCCGCGGCGGTTTAGCGCAAACGACATTGTTCTCGCATTTAGGCAAAGAAAAATGGTCCGTCTCAGGCATGGTGGATCGCACCAAGTTTGAAGCCCAAGGTCTCTTTGGCGGTCAGCCCGGTGCCATTGGTGAGTTCAAACTCAACGGCGAACATGTTCCGCCCAAAACCATCATGTGGATGGAGCCCGATGCCACCATCGGCATGGATCCCCCCGGCGGCGCTGGTTATGGTGAGGCGCATAATCGCGACCCGCAACGCGTGCTTGAAGATGTTATTCATGGCTATGTTTCCATTGAATCCGCACGCGAAGACTATGGTGTGGTCGTCAACTTTACCGGCGATGAAAATGCGTTGGTGAAGCTGCCAGAACAGTATGCGTTGGATTTGGAAGGAACGGAGAAATTGAGAAACTAAAATAATGCGTAAGGTGTAATTCGTAAGTTTGCTGCTAGCCGTAGCAATGGTATCGAATACCTTACGCATTACATATTACGAATTCAAAATCCATGAACATCACAAGAAACAACACAACCGCTCGCTCAAGCCGCAGCGTCATCTATAACGGCGTTGCGTATCTATCTGGCCAAGTCGCTGCTGACCCAGAGGCAGATATTCAAGAGCAAACCCGCAGTACCTTGGCCAAAATCGATGCGATTTTGACGGAGATTGGTAGCAGTCGTGAAAACATTCTGTCTGCAACCATCTATCTGCGTGATATTGCCAACCACTTTGCACTCATGAACGAAGTCTGGAACGCTTGGGTCCCAGAGGGCCATGCACCAGCCAGAGCCTGTGTTGAAGCGCATATGGCAAGATCGGCGTTGCTGGTTGAAATTTCGATTGTTGCGGCGGTAGAAAATTAGAACTGATGCTGATAGCTGATCGGCTGATGGGTTCAGGATATCGTCAGCGCTGAGTTCATCAGCTATCAGCCGATCAGCCATCAAAAAAGTAATGCGTAACAAGCAATTATTGTGCTAGCCGAGCCGTTAGCAAAATCAAGCCTCCTTACGAATTACACCTTACGAATTCAAGAACATTATGACGAATAAAATCGCACTAATCACCGCTGCCGGTAGCGGAATGGGCGCAGCTTGCGCTCGAAAATTGGCTGAAAACGGATATCAAATTGGCGTGTTGTCGTCTTCTGGGAAAGGCAAGGCGTTGGCAGAAGAATATGGCGGCTTTGGCTTTACTGGCTCTAATCGCAGCGTTGAAGACTTGAAAGCCTTTGTTGATGGCGCGATGGAACGCTTTGGACGCATCGATTGTGTGGTCAACAGCGCGGGTCATGGCCCCAAAGGCGGCGCAACCGAAATCAGCGATGAAGATTGGATTGTGGGAATGGAGGTGTACTTACTGCATGTCATCCGCATGACTCGCTTGGTCACGCCGAT
>JAHDIM010000004.1:0-48618 GCA_020630805.1 Anaerolineales bacterium | reverse complement strand
CCTCAGGCGTTTTTCGTGCAGGATTGGCCGCGTATGCGAAACTGTACGCCAATGAATTTGCCAGCAAGAATATTCGCATGAATAACATTCTGCCAGGATTTATCGACAGCTTGCCAGAAAGCGAATACTTCTTAAAGCAAATTCCTATGGAACGCTATGGTACCGTCAATGAAATTGCCGAAACGGCGCTGTTCTTGGTGTCAGATGGGGCGGCGTATATTACGGGGCAGAATTTGAGAGTGGATGGTGGGATTACGAAAGGGGTGTAATTCGTAACGTGTAATGCGTAAGATTGTTCGAGACACCCTCTATAATGAGCTGCAATCTTTTACGTAACCGTCGTGTTTAGCACAGTTACGAATTACACCTTACGCATTATGATGTCTGAAAGAACTCCTCTCACTATCCAACAAATCTACACCCTCGCAGAAACCTGCATGCTGGCAAATGGCTGCGATTCTGCGAACGCGGCTGCGGTTGCAAAGACCGTGAGTACTGCCGAGCGTGATGGCTCGGAGTCTCACGGTCTTTTTCGTATTCCGGGGCATGTGGCCTCGCTGCGGAGCGGCAAGGTCAATGGCAAGGCGGAGCCTGAGATTGAAGCGGTCACACCTGCTGCGATTAGGCTCGATGGGCATAATGGGTTTGCACCGCTGGCGTTAGAGCGCGGTATTCCCGTGCTGGCAGATGCTGCTGAAACCCTTGGGATTGCGGTGCTTGCCATTCGCAAAAGCCATCACTTCGCGGCGCTTTGGCCGGAAACTGAAGCCATTGCAGAACGTGGATTAGTGGGGCTGGCGTGTACCGCACATACCCCGATGGTTGCGCCATATGGGGCGAAGAAGGCGTTTTTCAGCACCAATCCGATTTCGTTTGCTTGGCCACGTCCAAACAAACCGCCGTACGTGTTTGATATGGCAACAGCGGCAATGGCCCGCGGTGAAGTCGGTCTTGCGGCGCGTGATGGGCATGCGTTGCCTGAAGGTGTTGGACTAGACAGTGATGGTAACCCAACGACTGACGCAAAAGCTGTCCATCAAGGTGGCGTGATTTTGCCGTTTGGAACGTACAAAGGTTCTGCCATTGCGACGATGATAGAGCTGTTGTCGGCAGGGCTTGTTGGCGACTATTTCAGCTACGAAGCTGGCGAAGCGGACAACAAAGATGGCGGCCCAGCGCAGGGCGGTCAGCTCATCATCGCGATGTCACCGAAGATCATCGCTGGTGACAATTGGGAAGCGCATAGCGAAGACTTCTTATCTAAGTTGGAAAACATGGATGGTGTACGTCTACCGGGCCAACGACGGCACAAGAACCGCTTGTCAACTGAGCCGAGGCTGATCAAGACGGAGCTTGTTGAGAAGATTCGGAGTCTGACGAGTGATGAGTAACGAGTGATGTAAACCTAAGTGTTTGGCTAAACCGTTGGTCAATTTCACTTATCACTCGTCACTCATCAGTAAACCCTCATGAACAACGAAGTTGTCATCATCGGCGGCGGCATCATTGGCCTAAGCTGCGCATACTATCTCTCCAAAGCTGGCATCGGTGTCACGCTTGTTGAACGCGATCGATTGGGTCAAGCGGCGACGCATGGGAATGCCTGTTGGATTGCGACATCGCATGTGATTCCGACGAGTGCGCCCGGTGTGTTGGGCCAAGGACTGAAATGGATGCTGGATCGTAGCAGTCCGTTTTATATCAAGCCGCGTGCGGACGTTGATTTGATGCGTTGGCTACTGAAGTTTCGCGCTGCGGCTACGGATGACAATGTGCAGCAGGGCGCTCCCATTCTCAAGTCTCAGTTACAAGAAAGTTTGGCGCTCTATAAAGAATTGGACGCGCAAGGTTTAGAGTTTGATTTTGCACAACAAGGGCTAGTCCAGATCCAATTTGCGGAGAAATATGTGGCTGCAGCGAAACGTGAAAAGCAAATGATGGATGACTTTGGCGTCGACTGTCACTTGCTAGATCGCGATGATTTGCGTGAACTCATTCCAAATTTGCAGCCAGAAGTTGAACACGGGCTATTTCGGCCTGAGCCAGCCCAAGTCAATCCAGACAAGTTGACTGCCGCTTTGGCAGAACAGTGTGGGTTGCAAGGCGTGACTATTCTTGAAGACACGGAAGTCAAAGATTTCAAGACTGAGAAAGGTCGCATTAATGCAATTGAAACGACTAACGGAATGGTCTCGGGTGCTCAATTTGTGATGGCTGCGGGGGCTTGGACAAGCTTAGTTGCAAAGCAACTTGGCGACTGGCTTCCGATGCAACCAGCAAAAGGTTATAGCATTACTGCGAAGCGACCCGCACCAACTGCTGGTCCCAATCGCGCAATTGCCGTGGATGACTACAAGCTTGCGATTACTCCGCTGGGCACTGACTTCCGATTTAGCAGTACGCTTGAATTGGCAGGCTTTGACCCAAGCATCAACCCGCATCGGATTGAGAAGAATTGGCAAGGCTTGCGGCGTACATTGCGTGATATGGAGCAAGTCGAAGTCAAAGAAACGTGGAGCGGCTATCGCCCACTGTCTGCGGATGGGTTACCGATTGTTGAACGTAGTGAACGTGTGCCAAATGTGATTTATGCCACCGGGCATGGCATGCTGGGTCTGTCGCTGGGGCCGGTGACTGGGGTGCAGGTGACAGGGATATTGACATCGCAAGCCGAATGAATTCGGTTGCTAGAGAAGAAAACATGCCAAAGCATGTTGAAACCAACTTAACGCGCTTTAGCGTGTTTTGTTTGTTAGCAATGGATTTCACTCCATGCTAAGTGTTTCGCAACAAGAATTCAGAAATAAATGCGACAAATGCATGCGAAACCTTCAGTAAAAAAACAGATCTAACGTCAATTCTATTTTTGAGAATTTTCTGGTTTGTTACATAAATATTCGAATATGACAACTCAATTCCAACTCGCTCCCCGTATGGAGAGCTTACCGCCTAACTATTTTTTTGAACTTCGCCAGCTATTAGCTGAAGTTGCCGCTAGCGGCGTCGAAATCTTACGCCTCGATATCGGTGCGCCAGATATGCCGCCTGCTAATTTTATTATCGAAAGCATGAGTGGTGCAGCTGATGATGCAACTGTGCATAGCTACAGCCCGATCAACGGGGCACCTGAATATCGTCAGGCATGGGCGACGTATTATCAAAATCGGTTTGGGGTCACATTGGATCCTGCGACTGAAGTGTTTAGCTTGCTGGGCAGTAAAGAAGGTATCTTCAATTTGGCGCAAGTGTATGTGGGTGCTGGCGATGTGGTGCTGGTGCCAGATCCGGGATACATCACGTACACGTCAGGAACGCTGATGGCGGGTGGGGTGGTTGTGCGCATGCCGTTGTTAGCTGAGAATAAGTTCTTGCCCGACTTTGATGCAATTTCTGCGGATGATTATGCGCGTGCAAAAATTATGTGGCTCAATTATCCAAATAATCCGACTGGGGCGACGGCAGGACTGGATTTTTTCAAACGCGCCGTGGAGTTAGCGCATCAGCACAATTTCATCTTGGCGCATGATGCCCCATATGCAGATATCACGTTTGGAGACTATCGGGCACCGAGTGTTTTAGAAATCGATGGCGCGAAAGAGGTCGCAGTTGAATTCAACTCGATGTCTAAGACGTATAACATGGCAGGTTGGCGGACTGCGGCGGCGGTTGGAAATGCTGAGGTGTTGCGCAATCTAGGGCGTTGGAAATCTAATGTAGATACAGGCTCTTTCCGACCCTTGATGACGGGTGCAGCAACAGCGCTTACCGGTTCACAAGAGTGGCTTATGGCGCGTAACGACGAATATCAACTGCGGCGTGACATGATCATGGAAACGATTGCGGCAATTGGCTGGGAAGCCAATGTACCAGAAGGTGGCATGTACGTCTGGGCACGCGTGCCAGGCGTTGAAAACACAGCTACCTTTGTGCAACAATTACTACGAGAGACTGGGGTGAGTTTGACGCCTGGTGCGGCATTTGGCACCACATCGCCGGACTACCTTCGCTTTTCACTTGGCACCCCAACAAAAAAGGTTAGAGCAGCAACCCAACGATTACGCGATTGGTCAGCGTAATTACCTATCTGTGTTAAGAATTTCCTGTGTAGTGCTAAATAAAATATTTTTCAATGACTGAAGAAAAAACACCCAAAGCCGACGACAACGCTATTCGCTTTTTTGATAATCGCGAAAAGTATTTGATGTTTGTCACCACGACAACTGAAAAGACTGAGATTTCAAAGCGCATTGGTGAAGAACTCGACAAGATCACCCCGACGCCACCGTCACTGAATGTCTTTGATGCTGGTGTTGGCGATGGCACTGTGCTTAGCCGCGTGATGCGTGAAATGCATTGCCGCTTCAAGAATGTGCCGCAAGTTGTGGTGGGTAAAGAGATCAGCATGGAAGACACGCGGCTGACGCTGTCTAAACTCGCAGATCGGTTTGCGGAACATCCGCAGACGGTTGTTGTGCTGACGAATTTGTATTATGCCGAAGCGCCGTATCTGGAGCCAAGGCGTACATCGGCAAAAGAAAAGCTGCAGTGGTGGGATGTTCCGCTTGAGGGCGAAAGCGCCCACGATTTCAGTCAAGGCATTGGCCAACTCGATGAGATTTTGGCGCGTGGTTGGCAAACGAAATCCAGCCCAAAGACGGGGAATCCTTTGTATGTGACACCGTCTGTGTTGGTGTTGTACCGAAAAGATCAGGCGTTTGCGCTGGATGGATTGATCCCCAAACGCGGTCAGCACGTTGCGAATTATGATCTTGTGATGGCGGCACAACCTTACCGTAGCCGACAAACAGCAGAGTTCAAAGTGAGTAAAGTACTTGGGCCGCTTGCCAATGCGCTCGCGCCAAATGGACGCATGGTCGTGATCCAGTCTACTGGGCATGATCCCGGCATGGAGATTGTACGCAAAGTGTGGCCAGACGAAGAGCCATTTGCGACGCCACGTCATTTACTCATCCGCACCTTGCGGGACTATTTGAATGCTGAGGGCGAACGCTTTACCTTTGATGCGCATCACGACAGTCGAGCCTTGTTCACATATCATATGCATGCCTTGCCTGACGAAATTGGCAGTAACATTGGTACCTCTACTTTGTTAGCAGCTTGGAATGCGGCAGTGTACGTGGCGCAAATAGAAGATGATCGCATCAATGCGATGCTGCGTAATGGGAAATATATTGATGTCACGCAGAAAGTTCTGCAACGACACGGTGGCCTTTGGTTTCAAGATGAATCTTTTGTGGTGGTCAAAAACGTATGAGTAAACCTTTTCAAGTCTTTGAGTTAGAACATCATCAATCCATTTGGGAGCAAGTTGTTGACTACAACCTGACTGAAAGCGGGGTGCATCCAATGCAACTTGCAGAGTTGATCGATGGCAATGGAGCGCTGTTGGAAGAGATGCTGAGTAGTGAAATCAACTATCCGCATGTCAATGGCAATCCAGACCTGCGTGAGAATATTGCGCGCTTGTATAAGGGGGCAAACGTTCCGAACGTGTTGGTAACCGTAGGAGCATCAGAAGCGAACAACATCATTCTGCAAACCTTACTTGAACCCGGTGATGAAGTTGTGTCGCAAACGCCAACTTATAAACAGGTGTGGGGCATTGCCCTAAACGCAGGACATGTTGTGCGCACATTTAGCCATTTGCCTGACGCTGGCTGGGCTGTAGATTTAGATGAACTTCGCAATAACGTAAACGAGAAAACTAAACTCATTTATGTTTGTAATCCGAATAATCCGACTGGCTACATTATGACTGATGCAGAAATGCAGGCTGTTATTGAGATCGCAGATTCAGTCGGCGCTTGGATTTTGGCCGATGAAGTCTATGCTGGTGCAGAACGTGAACAGGTGGATGAAACACCATCGTTTTACGGAATGTATGACAAAGTGTTGGCTGTGGGTAGCATGAGCAAGGCGTATGGTCTGCCAGGCTTACGCGTCGGTTGGATTGTTGGGCCACCAGAAACAATTGAGGATATCTGGCGACGACATGAGTACACGGCAATTACTGCGACGGCGCTTAGCAATAAATTGGCCGCTTACGCGCTGTCACCAGAAGTGCGACCGCGCATTATCAAACGCACGCGTGACTATATTCGCAAGGGCTTCCCTACACTCGAAGAATGGATGAACGCCCAAGGTGGAATTTTCAGCTACACGCCACCGCAAGCTTCGGCTGTTACGTTTATCAAATACGACTTAGATATCAATTCAACTGCGTTGATGGAACGTCTCTGTCGTGAAGCAAGCGTCTTTGTTGGCTCTGGCGATTCGTTTGGGATGGATAAACACCTGCGAATTGCCTTTGGGCAAGGTCGGGAGACGCTTTTGGAAGCGTTAAATCGCATTGAGACGACGCTAAAACAGCTGTGAGTTACACATAAGTTGGCTGGATTTCATAGATGTCTGAGTTCTTCAACTGAGAAATTTTCAAAATTAGTGTCTATTGTTTGACGAATGTCGCCACATCCTTGATGTGGCGTTTTTGATTCACATTGTCGAAAAATGAAACTTTTGCAGCAAAAATTACAAACGACACTGAAATTAGTTTTTATATTGTGATAAATATGCCTTGATTGCAACTTGTTGAAAAAGCGCATCACGTTATAATCGACCTGCATTTGCTAAACAAATTGTTCACTATGTACAATCCAGACTCTCTTTAGTTGTTGTGTTTTTACAAATTTCTAGGGTATTGGGAAGATCGATTTTTTGGTTTGAATTTTTATATAGTGATAATGATCTTTATCTAGCCACTCTGGGAGATTCAACGTGTCTATTTTGAAGCAATATGGCATTGATGTCGAAAATATCGTGCGGAACGCTGCTCCGTCTGTGCTCTATGAAGAGGCGTTGCTGTACGAAGAAGGTGCCGCTATTGCATCTTCTGGCGCCTTGATGGTGCGCTCTGGTGAGCGTACGGGACGCAGCCCCAAAGATAAACGCATTGTTCAAAATCCAGCATCTGAAAAAGACATCTGGTGGGGCGATGTCAACATCCCACTAGATGACAATGTCTTTATCATCAACCGGGAACGGGCGATTGATTACTTCAATATGCTGGATCGGATTTATGTTATGGATGGCTATGCGGGCTGGGATGTGCGGGATGGCATCAAGGTGCGAATTGTATGTACGCGACCGTATCATGCATTGTTTATGAACAATATGTTGATTCGCCCAACCCAAGAGCAGTTGGAACTGTTTGGCGAACCAGACTTTGTCGTTTTCAATGCAGGTAGATTTCCAGCAAACCGACATACTAGCGGAATGACCTCAAAAACAAGTGTAGATCTGTCTTTTGAACGCGGAGAAGCAATTATTCTGGGAACAGAATACGCTGGCGAAATGAAAAAAGGGATCTTCACAGTTATGAATTACCTGATGCCGAAAAACAATGTGATGTCAATGCACTGTTCGGCGAATGAGGGAGAAGACGGAGACGTTGCCTTATTCTTCGGGCTTTCCGGCACGGGTAAGACAACGCTTTCAACAGATCCAAAGCGACTGCTGATTGGGGACGATGAGCATTGTTGGAATGATGATGGTGTCTTCAATATTGAAGGCGGATGTTATGCCAAAGCCATTGACCTCTCCTCTGAAAGTGAGCCAGACATCTACGGCGCAATTCGGTTTGGAACCGTGCTTGAAAACGTCGTATTTGATGACGTATCGCGCGAAGTCGACTACAGTGACGTTTCTATCACTCAGAACACCAGAGCATCTTATCCGATTGACTACATTGAGTCAGCAAAGCTTCCCTGTGTCGCGGGGCATCCAAACAACATTATCCTGCTGACCTATGATGCCTTTGGCGTGCTGCCACCAGTAAGCAAATTGACTCCGGAGCAGGCAATGTACCACTTTATTAGTGGTTATACAGCCAAGGTGGCAGGCACTGAAATGGGTGTTGCTGAACCTCAAGCAACATTTTCAGCGTGTTTTGGCGACGTGTTTATGGTGTGGCATCCAAGTAAATATGCCGAGCTGTTGGCTGAAAAAATGCAGGAACACAATGCCAAAGCTTGGTTGGTCAATACAGGGTATACAGGTGGTGCTTATGGTGTTGGTCGGCGCATGTCACTGAAAAATACGCGGGCCATTATTGACGCAATCCACGCTGGAGATTTAGAGGATGTGCCCACCATCACGGATGATGTTTTTGGCTTTGCCATCCCAACTGAATGTCCACATGTGCCAACTGAAATTTTAGTGCCACGCAATACGTGGGCGGATGCGGACTCCTATGATCTGCAACTGCAAAAACTAGCCGATCTTTTTGCACAAAACTTCGAAAAATATAAGGACGGTTCTAGCGCAGAGATCTGCAAAAGTGGGCCAACGCTTTAGCCTGTTTTCTGCTCTAGTAAAACGGACTGCCACATCGGTAGTCCGTTTTGCCTTAAGGCAGAATTTTGATCAATTGCCACATTGTGAAAGTCTGACCACAACATTGCATTATTTTGTAGTCTTAGGCCAACGAGACATCAGGAAAGTTGTCCATCTGATTTTGCTTTGATAGCATAACTACATCGCGCAATGGTGCCACACGTCATTGCGTCGCCAACCTGCAAAGTAGATGGAACTGCCATCTAAATAACCTATGAAAATTACAAAAATCTCTGTCTATAAGAAGGCATTACCCTACGTCGATGGCGTCTATCGTTGGGGGCGAGGCAATGCCATTCGCGTGGCGATGTCTAGCGTGGTTGTGATTGACACAGACGCGGGCATTAGTGGGTGTGGTGAGTTCTGTCCCTGCGGTGAGAACTACATGATAGCCCACTCCGAAGGTGTGGAAGCTTTGGCGCGTTTGGTTGCGCCCGTCTTGCTTGGTGAAGACCCGCGCCAAGTTGGCAAAATCGAAAAGATTATGGACCATGCCGTTCAAGGCCATGGTTATGCCAAAACACCTTTTGATAACGCCTGTTGGGACATCTTAGGTAAGGCTACGGAACAGCCGGTCTGGATGCTGCTTGGTGGGAAACTGACTGACGGCGCGCCCATGTATCGCGTCGCTCCGCAAAACGATCCAGAAGAAATGACGAAAGAGCTTGATCGCCTCCGAGCGCGTGGCTATCGACAATTTCAAGTCAAGGTTGGCGCAGACTGGGCAGTGGATATTGAACGCATCAAGGCGACAGTGCCACTGTTGAAGTCCGGAGAAAAAGCCTTTGCGGACGCCAACCAGGGGTGGCGTGTCGATGAAGCGCTGCGTGTTGCCCGCGCTACAAAGCATCTGGATTACTTCATGGAGCAACCATGCCACACGTATGAAGAATGTCTCCAAGTCCGCCGCCGTGTGGACATCCCAATGAAGCTAGATGAATGTGTCGACAGCTTCAAAGTTGCACAGCAAGTCGTGAACGACCGCGCCGCAGAAGTCATTTGTCTCAAAATCTCAAAGCAAGGTGGTCTTAGCAAAGCGCGGCGGTTCCGTGACTATTTTGTGGATCATGGTATTCCAGTGGTCTCTGAAGACACGTGGGGCGGTGAAATTGTCTCTGCTGCCGTTGCCCATCTGGCCGCCTCAACGCCAGAGGACATGCTCATCAACTCGACGGACTTACATTTGTACAACACCGCATCCACTGGCAAGCCGGGCCCACACACCGAAAACGGCAAAATCTTCGCGCCAGATGCACCTGGGCTTGGCGTAGAGCCAGATTTCGAATCGCTCGGTGCACCAGTGGCGGTTTATCAAGCTTAGAAAAAGACAAAGTATTTGCGGACACCTGTGGTCTTTCAAGACCTCCCATCCGCGTTCATCCGCGCTCGTCCGCGGCTAAATACCCTGCATGAAAATCACAGAAATTGCACTCTACAAAGTGGTCTTAACCACCTACGAAAAATACAACATGGCCGATGGCAAATGCTTTGACACCATCGACACCATTGTTCTAGAAGTCAAAACCGATGGCGGGCTCACCGGCTGGGGCGAAGTCTGCCCAATCCCGCATTATTTGCCAGCCTATGCTGACGGGGTTGTGCCTGCAATAAAAGAACTCGCCCCGATATTGATTGGCGCTGATCCGATTGGGCCTGAAGCGCTGATGGCAAAATGCAATGCCTATCTCATGGGACATCGTTATGCGAAAAGCGCGCTTGATATGGCCCTTTGGGATTTGACTGCAAAAGCGGCAAATTTGCCTTTGTATGTTTTGCTCGGTGGCAAACGCACAGAGGCGGCACCGCTGTATCACTCCATCACCTGTATTGAGCCAGAAGCAATGGCGGATATTGCCCAGAAAGCGTATGATCAGGGCATTCGCCAATTCCAAGCGAAGCTGGGGGCATCTGGCACATGGCATACTGATGTAGAACGTCTGCGCCTTGTCCGCGAAGTGATCGGTCCTGAACCTGTGTTGTATGGCGATTGGAATGCAGGGGCGACTTCATATGAGGCCATTCGCGTTGGTTTAGCCACTAAGCATCTAGATGTAATGTTAGAGCAACCTTGTAAAACGCTCGAAGCCTGCGCTGAGGTGCGTAAAACCACTGGCATGGCAATGAAAATTGATGAGAATGGTCACGACTTCGAATCCTTGGAGAAAGCGCGTGCTTTAGGATGTATGGACGTCGTGGCATTGAAGCTGTCTAAATTTGGCGGCGTGACTGAAATTCGCAAAGCCCGCGACCTCTGCACAGAGTGGGGCGTGATGATGGTCATCGAAGACACGTGGGGCTCTGACATCACGACTGCGGCGTTGGCACATCTGGGCGTTTCGACAGATCCAAAGTATGTGCTGAACGTTTGCGACTTGTCGGGTTACGTCTATCCCCGCGTTGCGCCAGATGGACCTGTGCGCACAAATGCAACACTTGCGCCATCAGACCGTCCGGGACTTGGTATCACCATTGATCGTGACGTATTGGGTGAGCCAATCGCAATAATAAACTAAGTATGATTCTTAACACGGATTCGGAGGAACACGGATGGGACAATTTTGTAAATATCTGTGTTCTTCCCTATACTTCGGCGTTGCTCAGCAGAACTCCGTGTTAAGACAATCACAGGAACTGCTCAAATGAACATTGACATTACTAACCAGCGTGTGATTGTGACTGCGGGTGCGCAGGGCATTGGCAAGGCGATTGCGAAAGCATTCCTCGACAGTGGGGCGCAGGTGCATATTTGTGATATTTCTGCGGAGCGGTTGGCTGCTTGTCAGTCTGACTTGCCTGCTGTGCAGACACACGTTACTGATGTGTCCAAGCCTAAGCAAGTGGCAACGTTTATGAAAGCTGCCATCGAGGCAATGGGCGGTATTGATGTCTTGGTCAACAATGCTGGTATTTCTGGCCCGGCTGGCGCAGTGGAAGAGATTGATATTGATGGTTGGCAACAGACCATGGCAGTCAATATCAACGGGCAGTTTTACTGCACACAGCATGTGATCCCGCATATGAAAGCGCAGCGTAGTGGCTCGATTATCAATATTTCGACGACAGCTGGATTGTATGGCTATCCCAATCGATCGCCATATTGTGCATCGAAGTGGGCGGTGATTGGCTTTACAAAGACTTTGGCGATGGAATTAGGCGCATTCAATGTTCGGGCGAACTGCATTTGCCCCGGCTCGATCAATAATGCTCGGATGGATCATGTCATACGCATAGAGTCGGACGCGACTGGGCGCTCAGAAGATGAGATTCGCGAAAAGTATTACGATCAAGTCTCGATGCGAACGTTCATTGAACCGGAAGAAATTGCCAACATGGCAGTCTTTCTAAGCTCGCCACTAGCGCCGAATGTGTCCGGTCAAGTGATTAGCGTTGACGGAAATACGGAGACGATGCGAACATAAGGTATGACCCATTTCATTGTTACTCAAATTCAATTTGCAAAAGAGTCTTGGCTGACCGGTCTAAAAGATATCTCGCCGGAAGATGCAGTCAAACGTCTTGGGGATGCAAACTGCATTAGCTGGATGGTCGGCCATCTCGCGCAGTTTGACCAGATGGCATGGCTCGACACCAAAGTGGTAAATCTTGATGCCTGGGCCTGGGGACAACCCGCTAGCACGCCGGATTTAGAAGAGATGCTCGCCGCTTGGCATGCTGTAAACACGGAAGTCAACCACGTCCTAAACGCGTTCACTGAGGCGGATCTGCAACAGCCATCACGTTTTCCGGAAGAAAGCCGCGCGACCATGTTGCAACGGCAGACGTGGCACTATTGGTATCACTTGGGAGAAATGCAAGGCATTCGCCAAATGTTGGGGCATAAAAACCAGCCACAGTATGTCGGGCGGATTTTGCCTACCGTTCATTACCCAAAACCATAACCCGCAACAAACTTTTGTCAATCTTTCCTCAAGGGAACCCAAATTATTCTGGGGTAGAGAGATGGCATACTAAAGGTGCGACAACAAACAACATCTTTCTTCTCCTCCTCCTGAAGAACGGCTCGACCACAAATCACCGAACTGCCAGACTTATAGTCGGCAAAATTGGATAACCGGTTGAGCCGTTTTTCGATTCTGGGGTGGGTTGTTAGTTTGATGGTTGGTAAGTTTGCTGGTTTGTTAGTGGTTTGCTCAAGACTGCGAGTAAAATACGCCCCAACTAACCAACCTACTAACGTGCAAACTCACTAACCACCTCCATGCAACGCATTCTCAGCCCATTCTGGCAAGCAATCAAACATTTATCAGTTGTTCAATCATTACCAAGTATGTTTGACGCCAATGAACGGCGTCAAGTGGTACAGGCAATTGTGATTGGCGCAGTGGTCTGGGCGATTGTCTTTGCTTTGAAAACGAGTGTGCACTGGGCGTTTCATGAGCTTGTTCATTGGCTGGATCATGCGCCGGTATGGTGGATGTTTGGCCCGCTGATTGTAGGTGCGATGATCACAACGTTTTTTGTGCATTGGCGTAGCAGTACCGTTCACTATCGCGCGGATGATGACCATATCCATGAACTCAATGATGTTGAAGGGGATGGCTTAGAACGCGCAATCGCCTTGTATTACGCGGCGGAACCCAAGTTTGAACAGACGCTACTTGGCAAAGAAGGCGTTGATGTGCGTTGGGAACTGCCAACGTTTTCGCTCGCAATTCGAAAGTTTCTCGCTACTCTCGCGACGTTAGGGTCCGGTGGCAGCGGGGGGCTAGAAGCAAGTGTCACCTTGATTGGGGAAAGCGTCGCGGCTGGATTGTTCAAACCGCGTGCATGGGTGCCAAATGCTGTCCAAAACCGAACCTTGTTTCAACGTGTTGCTGGCTGGTGGCAAAACTCAGAGCCAGATGAACTCCAGACGGCACAACTGAGCGGGATCGCAGCTGCGGTATCGACGCTCTTGGGCGCACCGTTTGCGGCAGCGTTCTTTGCGACGGAAGTGATGTATCGGCGGCGACCAATTATTGAGAAGCTGGTGTTTTCACTGGTCGCGGCCCTCGTTGCCTTTTTCTTAAGCAGTATTTTTAGTGGTGGGCACACTGCGATTTTTGAAGTCGATAATTTGATCGATCCGCCCAATACGCCACAATACTATGGTGCGGTTGTCATCGTTGCAATTCTTATCTCGTTGGTCAGCCTCTACTTTTCACGTGTTCAAGTTAGCTTTGATAATGCTTTTCACAAAGCGCAGCCGAATGTTTGGCTCCGGCATATTACTGGCGCAGTTGTTACTGGGGTCATCGCAATCATTGCGATCTATCTCACCGATGCGGGGCCAGCCTTGGTCCTTGGTCCCGGTGAAGAACCTATCTTGGCAGCAATGGCCGGAGAACTGACGCTCACGGTCGCAGTTGTTGCGCTATTTGCAAAAATGCTTGCAACGTTGGCAACGATTGGCTCAGGCGGTTCGGCGGGTTTATTGGTGCCATCATTGTATTTCGGCACAATGGTCGCGACGATTGTTGCCGTATTGTTTGGTCTGCCGCCAGTAATATTGATTATTCCTGCGATGGCGGGGGCATTGGTATCCATTGTCAATGTGCCTTTGGCGGCGATGTTGTTTGTTGCTGAGGTCTTTGGGGCGAATTACATGGTGCCATCGCTCGTCACATTGATCTTTGGACTGTTGTTTGCGCAACGCACTAGTATTTATCGCACTCAGCGCGAAACTTATACCGGCAAGCAGATCCTTCCGGGTTATGCCACAAAACGCATTGAAATCCCTAGCGCATGGATTGGCAAGTCACTGTTGGATTTAGATATCCGCCATAAATATGGCATTAGTGTCATTGGTTTGGTTGCGACTGAAGCAGCGCAGGAACAAGTACAGCTGAATCCGGCGCCAACCTATCAGTTTGCGCTGCACGATGTGCTCATTGTAATGGGGAAAGAAGCGGATTTAGCACGCTTTAGCGATGAAGTGCAGTACGGTGTTGAAAAGTCTTAGCTCAATGTGAGCATTTCTATTCCGCTCCACCACTACTTCTCAACTTCTAACTGCCAGAAGATTGTCCAAACACTAAAATAAAGTTTCACTATTTCTATTCATGGAGGAATATGAAACCTATTCGCACCCCTAGACTGTGGTGGTTTATTGTTATTGTTGCATTGCTTATTGGCGGGACCACTTTTGCTGCGAGCCAGCAGCATGGTGATGCTGAAAACAATGTGTATGTTGTGCAAGCTGGCGATTCTTTGTCGAAAATCGCGCGAAATCTTGGGATTTCAGTTGATGATCTATTAGCGGCTAACCCGCAAATTACAAACCCCAACGCGATTTACGTTGGACAACACTTGAATTTACCCGGTGTTTCAAATGCGTTGCCTAATCCGCAGGTGGTCATTGATCCGCCGCCAATCCCGACACCATTACCTGAACCAACCATTGCGCCATTGCCAACAGGGAACATTGCTGAAAAACCAACGTTACCTGCTGTACCTCAGTTCCCAGTTTCAGCTAGCCAGTCTGTAGGGTTGTTGCCTGTTGTTACAGGCTTCCAAAATCCGGTCTACCTGACACACGCTGGTGATCAGTCTGGTCGGGTATTTGTTGTTGAACAACGCGGCATTGTTTGGATCGTTGAAAACGGTGTCATCAATCCAGTACCATTTTTGAATATCAATCAGCAAGTGTTGGGGAACACGAGCGAAAAAGGCTTTCTGGGCCTTGCTTTTCATCCTAACTATGCGCAAAACGGCTATGTATTTGGGCATTACTCAAACTTAGCAGGCGATACGGTTGTCGCACGTTGGACGGTCTCAACAGATGCAAACCTGATTGACCCAGCCACACAAAAGACTGTCTTGCAAATTCCACAGCCGTTTGTAAATCACAATGGGGGGCAGCTCTCATTTGGCCCCGATGGATATCTATACCTTGGCTTGGGTGACGGCGGCGGTGGCGGTGACCCGCTCGGGCACGGGCAAAATGCCAGCACACCATTCGGCGCGATTTTACGTATCGACATCAATGTGTCTGGAACGTATGCAATTCCACCCTCAAATCCGTATGTCAACGGCGGCGGAGCGCCTGAAGTGTGGGCGACCGGCCTTCGTAACCCTTGGCGCTTTAGTTTTGACCGCGCGACAGGTAACTTGTTTGTTGCCGATGTCGGTCAGAATGAATATGAAGAAATTAGCCTCATCCCAGCCGGCGTAGGTGGCTTGAATCTAGGATGGAATGTCCTTGAAGGCAACCATTGTTACGCTGGTGCAGGCACGTGTGATCCAGCGCCATATCTTGCGCCAATTGCAGAATATGACCACAGCCTTGGGTGTTCAGTGACCGGCGGGTATGTCTATCGTGGTGTAGAGTTCCCAAGCTTGTTTGGGACATATTTATACAGTGACTATTGCACGGGCACTATTTGGGGTTTGCGTGAAGTTGCACCTGGGGATTTACAAACAATTACCTTAGCGGAGTCTGGATTGTTTGTGAGCTCGTTCGGTGAAGATGAAGCTGGTGAAGTGTATGTGCTCGATTATATTGGTGGTGCGGTGTATAAGATTGTTGGTCAATAACACTGCTGCTATGTCATAAGCAAAAGGCGGGCTTCTTTTCGAGATCTAAGTCTTGAGAAGAAGCCCGCCTTTTTTGTTTAGATTATGCGCTAGACCCTACGGCAAAATCCCCAATTCACTGAGCATTTCCACAGTGCCAGCGAGGTCAGAATATTCTGATACATCAATATCCAACGCGTTACCACTAAGGTCAGCGAGTGGTGGCAGGCCATCAACAGTTGCGATGCCATCAATAACTGGATATTCATAGGTCGCGTCGGTGAAGTACTGTTGACCATCAGCAGACAGCATGTAGTTGATGAACTTTTCAGCGTTGATACTATTCACGCTGCTGTCCATGATCCCCGCGCCAGCGACCATCAACAAGGACCCTGGACCACCACCAGTTAAGAAGTGATTGCGCGCCGCAAAGGTTTCACCTTCTTCAGCCAAAAATCGATAGAGATAGTAGTGGTTGACAAACCCGACTTCGACTTCACCCGCCCCAACACCGGCAACAGTCGGTGTGTTCTTTTCATACACCACGGGCTCATTCGCTTGGATCCCCAACAGCCATTCTTGAGTCTTTTCGTCGCCCCATTCGGCGCGCATCGCCGTGACCATGGCTTGAAAAGAACCGTTGGTTGGTGGCCACCCAATGCGGCCTTTCCACTCTGGGTTTGTAAAGTCCCAAATATCTTGCGGTAGTTCAGTCGCCGGATCGCTAATTGCGTCAGTGTTGTATGCAATCACACGGGCGCGGCCAGAAATGCCAATCCATTGGTTGTCATTGGAACGGAAATTTTCTGGCACCTGATTGAGCACCTCGGCTGGAAGTTCACGAAGCAAACCAGCATTGGCAACGGCACCTAACCCACCTGGGTCTTGCGCAAAGAAGACATCGGCGGGTGAGTTCGCACCTTCTTCCATGAGCAGGGCGGCGATTTCGCCTGTGCTCCCCCAGCGAACTTCAACATTGATGCCTGTTTCGGCTTCAAATTGTTCAATCAATGGGCCAACGAGGCTTTCCTTGCGGCCAGAGTAAATGACCAAACTGTCTGTTTCAACGGGTTCAGTTGGCGCTTCTGCAGTGCTACAAGCAGAGACAACTAGCATTAGGCCAGCCAGCAAAATGGTAAATAGATTTTTTGTAGACATTTTTCTCCTCGATAGGGAAACGATTTAGGTCCAGTTTTGATTCTTAACACGGATGTGGAGGAACACGGATATTTTTACTAGGAGATTTATGGCGATTTCCAATTCTGAAATTCATAAAACGGCTATCCTCATAAGTGCAATAGATAATTGTTCTACAAAAGGAATCCGTGTTCATCCCTATCCGTGTTAAGAAAAATTTCAGTTTGTTTTTATTGTAGAAATTATGGGGGGAAATAAGAGCGCTGCAAATCCTAATGGTTTATTCAAAATAAAGGGATAGTCAACTGCAATGATGTGCAGATGCAAATGCAGAGTTAACTGTGGTTAGTCTTACTCTTCAAAGATATTGATGTCTTGTAAATCGACTTGAACATCGACGCGTTGTCCGACGTCAAAAGGTGATTCGGTATCTTGGGCTGCTTGTAGCATCATCCCAGACTCCAACTTGATAGAGTAATGGTAGTGTCCACCCCAGTAGCGCCGTTGATAAATGCTAGCGACACCATGCGCGTTTGCGGTTAGTCGAATATTCTCTGACCGCACGGACAATTTCACCGTGGCTCCATCTTTTACCGTGTTCGGTGCGGAAATTGATCCTAGTTCTGATTCAATCATGTCGCCATTGACCACGCCCGGAATGAGCATCCCGCCGCCAAAGAAGTTGGCGATAAACATTGTCACTGGCTTACAGTAAATGTCGTGTGGGGTACCCCATTGTTCAAGATGGCCGTCTTTTAGAATCGCAAGATAGTCCGCCATTTCGCTAGCCTCTTGCTGGTCATGGGTCACCATCAACGCAGTCGTGTTTGTATGCTTGAGGATCTCCCGCACTTCCTCCCGCAGTTGCGTGCGCAGTTCGGCATCGACGTTTGAGAAAGGTTCATCCATGAGCAAGAGCACAGGTTTGGGGGCTAGGGCCCGAGCCATGCTGACGCGCTGCTGTTGCCCACCTGACAATTCGTGGGGATATGCCTTTTCAATGCCTGGTAAACCAATCAGGTCTAGTAATCGGGAGACCCGGTCTTTCTTTTCCCGTTTTGAGGCCTTGCGCAACCCAAATGCAATATTGTCCGCGACATTCAGGTGCGGAAACAGAGCATAATCTTGAAAGACCATGCCGATGCCACGCTTTTCAGGCGGGACTAACTTGCGGTTAGACGCAACCACATTCCCATTGATCAAAATCTCACCTTGATCTGGTTCTTCAAACCCAGCCAGCAAGCGGAGAACGGTAGTTTTTCCCGCACCGGAAGGGCCAATCACGATGACAAGATCACCTTCCTGCACTTTGAATGAGACATCGTGAACGGCTGTCACATCGCGACTAGGGAACGTTTTGGAGACGTTTTTGAATTCAATAACCGGCGGTGTAGTTGTCATGACTAGCGTTGTTCACGGAAAGTAAGAATTGCCATCGGTACAGATGACACTAAGATCAATAAAAGCGCTGGCGCGGCGGCTTTTGCAAAAAATGCCTCGGAGACGTTGTCCCACACTAACGTTGCGAGCGTTGGGAAGCCCAATGGACTAAGGAGGAGAGTAGCTGGCAATTCTTTCACAACAGTTAAGAACACCAAGGCCCCCCCAGCAAACACACCTGAGCGGATTAGGGGGAATGTCACGCGTAAAAAAGTCAGAAATGCAGAGAAGCCTAAGCTGCGTGACGCTTCGTTGAGACTCTTGCGCACTTGTAATAAAGATGTCCGCAACGTGCCGACTGCCTGTGGGATATACAAAATCATGTAGGCGATTAGCAACATCGGGAGTGATTGGTATAAGAAACGCGAGTAGCGCACTGCAAAGAATGCCAGTGCCAACGCGACAACAATTCCTGGCAGGGCGAACCCGACATACGAAATTTTTTCTAGCGTGCGCGCTAACCACGTCTCACTGCGGTTGACAGACAGAAAGGCAACAATCAGCGCAGTGAAGAGTGTCAACACTGCAGCACCGCTACCAGCGACAAATGTATTGCCGACGGCGCTCCACAGATTACCAATGACTTCGCCATTTGCGACGCCACGGATTAACCAATACAGCAATCCGCCCGCTGGCACAATGAGACCAAGCAAGACAATGACTGAGCAGTAAATGAGAGCAGGCCATTTCCATGCGCCTAAGGCTTGCAGATGGACAGGGCGTTGTGCACCACTGTCTTTGTGCTGCTGTCGATGCTGGCTGCGCAGGCGGATTTCGGCCGTGACAAGCAGCAGGGTCAACACAATCAATGGAATAGCGAGCGCGGCTGCTAGCGAACGGCTAAGAAAGGATTGATATTGAATGTAGATGACGCGCGTAAACGTGTTGAAACGCATCACTGAAACTGCGCCAAAATCGCGCAGCACATACAGGGCAACAAGCAATGCCCCAGCTGCAATCCCAGGTCGGATTAGTGGGAAGACAATCTTTTGAAACGTTTCTAGTGGTGAGTACCCTAAAGATCTTGCGGCTTCTTCTAAGGCTGGATCTGTATTGTTGAGCGCATTGCGGGTAGCCAAGAACACGTAGGGGTAGCTCATCAATGTTAGCACTAAGACTGTGCCCCAGAAGCTATAAACATTGGGAACAGCCTCTATTCCCAATGGCTCTAGCCAACTGCTGATCATCCCAAGTGGGCCAAAGACCGACACAAACAAGTAAGCGCCCACATAACTTGGAATGACCAAGGGCAGCGCCAAAAGAATGGCCCAAATTCGGCGTCCCGGCAGCTGTGCGCGGGTTGTAAGCCATGCCAGTGGAATGCTGATAAGCGTCGAGAGTGCCGTGACAGTAACAGACAATCCGACGGTGCGAATGAGCGTCCAAAACGTCGATGATTTTGTCAGAATATCGACCGCGTCAGGAATGCTTTCGCTGGCCCGAATTAGGATGTAAATGGGGGGCAGTAACAACAGTAAGCCAATTAGAACTGCCAAGATTTGGAGCACTATATAGCGGGGTTGAAGTTTATGAAAGGTCAATGCTGCTACTCAAAAAACGCGCAATGAAATCTTTACAGTTGCGCGAAATGAATTGTAGCGCCGAATGACAATAGAGAAATGGCTTCCGGTGTGCTTGGAAGTTGCAGGGGTGGAGAGTGCGAGTTAACCGAGGTGAACACTTGTTTAATAATTAATGGCTAAACGGATAACTTTTAATGGCTAATGAGGGGCGTCACAGTTAGCAATTAATCGTTATCAATTTAGCGGTTAATTATTTTCTGCTGTTATGTTCAAACAAAAAAGCACCGAACATTGCGTCCAGTGCTTTTTGTATTTTGTACGTTAGGTGGTGACTAATCTGCCAGCGTAGAAAGATCACCTACATCTTGACCGAGTTCTTGCGCTTTCAGCACGCGCCGCATGATTTTGCCCGAGCGGGTCTTTGGCAGACCATTGACGAATGCAACGGCGGCTGGTTTCGCAATCGCGCCGATTTCAACACCGACGTGGTTCCGAACGGCTTGCGCAAGTTCGTCTGTGGCTTCATTGCCTTCGTTCAAAATGCAGAACGCTTTGACGACTGTGCCTTTGATTTCGTCCGGCAGTCCAACTACGGCTGCTTCAGCTATAGCGGGATGGCTGACCAATGCACTTTCGATTTCTGCCGTCCCTAGCCGGTGCCCAGCAACGTTGATGACATCATCTTGACGACCGATGACCCAGATATAGCCATCTTCGTCTTTCTTAGCGCTGTCTGATGGGCAATACCAGCCTTGTTCTTTGAATGCGCTCCAGTATTGCTTCAAGTAGCGTTCGTCATCGCCATAGATAGTACGCAGCATGCTTGGCCACGGCCCTTTGATGACCAAGGTGCCTTCTTCTCCCGGTTTGACGGAGTTGCCGTCGTTATCCACCACGTCTGGCAAGATGCCGGGGAATCCACGCGTCGCTGAGCCAGGCTTTAGGCCGACTGATGGCAATGGCGTCATCATAAAACCACCAGTTTCGGTTTGCCACCACGTATCCATGATTGGGGCGTTGCTGCCACCGACATGTTCGTAATACCACTTCCACGCCGCTGGATTGATCGGCTCACCGACTGACCCTAGCAAGCGCAAGCTGGAAAGGTCGTATTTGGCAGGGCGGTCACTGCCGTATTTCATCAGTCCACGAATTGCGGTGGGAGACGTGTACAGAATGGTGATGCCGTATTTTTGAATGAGTTGCCACCAGCGTTCCGGCGTAGGAAAGTCTGGCGTTCCTTCATACATAATGCTGGTCGCGCCATTGATGAGCGGACTGTACACAATGTAACTGTGGCCGGTAATCCACCCCGGATCTGCGGCACACCACCAGACATCGTTGTCTTTGAGATCAAACACCCATTTTAACGTCGTCGCGGTATAGACCATGTAGCCACCATGGGTGTGCAAAATTGCTTTTGGACGCCCTGTGGTGCCAGAGGTATACAAGATGAAGAGATTGTCTTCGGTTGAAAGCCGAGCGGTTTCGCAGGTGTCTGCTGCGTCGGCCATCAGGTCGTGATACCAGAAGTCACGGCCTTCTTGCATGTACACGCGGTTTTCCGTGCGCTTGACCACAATCATCTTTTCGATGGTTTTGGACTTCTTCGCTGCGGCGTTCGCCATCTTCTTCAGATTGACCACATTGCCACGCCGCCAAGCGCCATCACACGTCACCAAGACCTTGGATTTACTGTCATCGATGCGGCCTAATAAGGCCTCGGCTGAGAACCCGCCGAATACAACAGAATGCATCGCACCGATCTTAGCGCAGGCTAGCATGGCGACAGCCGCTTCTGGAATACAGCCCATGTAGATGGTGACGACATCGCCTTTTTCAACGCCTTGACTGCGCAGGACATTGGCGAATTTACAAACTAATCGATTCAGTTGTTGATATGTGATGGTGCGTTCATCGCCGCCTTCGCCTTCAAAAATGATGGCAGCTTTGTTGCGCGTGGCAGTCGACATATGCCGATCCAGCGCGTTGTGGACGATGTTGGTTTCACCGCCGACAAACCATTTGTAGAAGGGGGCATTGCTATCATCTAGCGTAGTGTGCCAGTCGGAGTACCATTCAAAATTTTCGCGGGCAATTTCGTCCCAAAATCCGGCTAAGTCGGCGACGGCTTTTTCATTGACTGCGTCATAATCGGGAATATTTGCGTTATTGACGACGTCTTCACTTGGGTAGTAAACATCGCCACTCAGTTCTTTTCTCGTCATGAGTCCTTTTCCTTATTGCGTGACGGGGAAGATAGTGTTCGTTTGTTGGAAGTTATTGTAATACGAACAACCTGTGCTAGCGACTGAAATTGACAGCAATGTTGGTCTATCGTCTGACAGTACGCCGTAGTAAATGATAAAATTTACCTCAGTTAACTCTTGCTGATTTTTATGAATTCAACCTTACTCTCTGTCTTCGGCTGGTCACTCCTTACTGCGGTTTTCACTGGCCTTGGCGCTCTGCCATTTCTATTTATTCAAGACGTAAAACCGCGTACCATTGCAATTGCAAATGCTGTGGCTGCTGGCATGATGTTAGCAGCCAGTTTTAGCCTGATTTTTGAAGGGTTAACTTACAGCTCTCTCAACGTCTTGCTGGGCGTAATATTGGGCTTGATCTTCATCATGGGCAGCAAGCGGTGGCTAGAAGAAAGTGAAGATGTTGAGCTGGCAGGATTACGTCAGGCTGATGCTCGCAAGTCGTTACTGATCATTGGCGTCATGACGTTACATTCGGTGGCAGAAGGTGTTGGAGTCGGGGTGTCATTTGGGGATGGTATTAAGTTTGGGATTTTCATCGCCTTGGCAATCGCAATTCACAATATCCCTGAAGGTCTGGCGATTAGTTTAGTCTCTGTGCCACGCGGAATGCCAGTCTGGAAGGCTGCTGCCTACAGCATTCTGTCTAGTATGCCGCAGCCGATTATGGCCGTAATTGCGTTCTTATTTGTGGAACAATTTTTCCCATTTCTACCAGTGGGACTAGGCTTTGCCGCTGGCGCAATGATCTGGATGGTGTTCTCTGAAATTGTGCCAGAAACCTTTGAAGATGCCTCGCCAAGTACCGTCGGCGTGACGATCACGCTTGCCGCAGCAGGCATGATCGCCTTCCAAGTCCTCATTGAGGCTGTGCAGTAGTCTAATTCCCGCTCGTGACGGCATGAAATGCAGGATATTCATTTCGTAAAATGACGTCACGTGTGCCAAGGAATACGTCGTTTTCGCTGGTTACTTCGATAAACACCGAGCTATCTTGCCCTTGAGCGGTTGTGTCGTCTGGGAAATACATCTGGCTGGTTAGCACTTCCTGTCCTTCTACCCGGACCTTGAAGTGGATATGGACCGGGCGTGGCTCATACTTGCCAGGGACAATGGTGCGGAAAAAGTAACTGCCATCTGCAGCTGTAATGGCTTCTCCATAGAACTGGAAGTTGCGATCCCGACTTTCAGTTGTTGGATCTTGTGGATGTAGATATACGCCATTCGCGTCTGTTTGCCAGATTTCAATCTGAACGCCAGACAAAGGGGTTCCGGTCGCATCATAAATAATGCCTTCTAGTAACAGCTCATTGCCAGCAGGGCGGTCGGTCTGCCCTGCAACCTCAATCAAGTCATTATCTTGGTCGTCCAGCTTCTGCGTTGGATAGTAAGGTCCCTCTTGCTGTGATTCCGTGAAATAAGTAACCTCTATTGTCTCAATTGCCGGTGCCAGTGTTGCGGTTGGCGCTGGCGTAGGTTCAAGCGTTGGTTCTGATGTAGCTTCAGCAACAATAACTTCTATGGTTGGTGCAACAGTTGGCACCTCTATTTCTGGTGCTGGAGTTGGCTCATCAGTTGGGACGATGCTTGGCTCAATTGTATTAGCGACAATTGTTTCTGGTTCTTGTGGTGCGGCGCTACAGGCGGCTAATATGCTACTAAGAACTAAGATCGATAAAAGGTGAACGAATTGGTTTGTAGATTTGGCAGATAGTGTCATATCTTCCGATCATAATGCAATAATCGGAAGATATTCTGAAGAAGTTCTTGAAGAAATGACTAACTCTAGGGAATTACAAAAGCGCGAACTAGCAATAGTCTTGCGCTGGACTGGATCAAACAACTATAAACCCTAAATTGCGTATAGGCAATACACTAGAGGCAAACTAATCAAAATGATATAAATCTAAATTACCAAAATACCCAGAAAGAAAGAGAAAATCGTAAATTGAATATACTGAAGGCGTTGTCCGCGAACGATCTAGAAAAATCTCTAACACATACAAATTCTGTTCAAAATGACCCGCAAACGCCTGCTGATATTCAGCATCCTCAGGAAGATATACTGCGATGCTATCATCCAAAAAAGTTAACAGCGCAAATTCCAAAGTGGGGCGCAACAAAATCGCACTATTCTCTGGTAGGGCAACTCCAGCATCTCGCCAGTCTGTCATCCAATCTGACTGATTATTTGAAATAGTTTGCATTGCTAAATAATGCGGCTCTGTCACGCTAGACCGAAAAATTGAGACCCATCCAACAGTTGTTGAAAGCACCAACACGACAATAAAATAGCGTCGTTGTAAGTCAGTCAATCCCATACGCCACACCATAATCGGTAACATCACAACGAACGGAAGCCAGTTTAATAAATCCAGATGCTGATTCGGCAAGAACAAACTAAACAGCCAAACAAAGGGAATGAAAAGGAGTAGCCCGTTTTGCCAAAGGTACTGGGCATTACCGAGAAGGTGACGGCGAAAGCTAAACTCAGAGACCACAACATAGCTCCAAGCCACAACGACTGCCAAAACCGCAAGCATTTCAAGGAGAACCAAGGGGTCACCAAAAACATACTCAGTGTGCCAAACGTTATGAATAGCTAAGGCTCCGACAAAATCGAACAGCGCATATCGCGGTACACCACGAGTGACAACCCCTAAATACCACTGCGCAAGATAAGCGAAGAATGGTGCAGTCAGATAGATAATGAGAAGTGAATTGCGGCGTTCAGGTCTCTGAGACGTATCCCAGAAAACAAGTAGCAACACCATTGTAGAAAGCCACCAACTTCGGCTCGAAAATACTAAACATGCCAGTACTAACCCAACAAGCATTAATCGTGCCGTGACCTTCGTGTCACGGTAACGCTGTGCGAAATATAACGCTAGTAACAACAACCAAGCTTGAAGAGCATGCGTCGGATAAAACAAACATGTAAGAATTACAGCCGGGTGGAAAATTAGCATTAGATAACTGATGAATTTAAACTTTGCCCGACTACAGACTACCGTCAGGCTTGTCAGAAATGCAGCACCAACAAGCCCAACAAATACATGAACACTGCTTGTCAACACTGTCAGCAAAAACGGCAATATGGGATCTGTCGTTAACAGGTTAATCCAACGCCGTGTTTGGAAGCCAACAGTTAATCGTCGCATACTCTCCCAAAACAGCATTTCCGTACTCATAACTAACCGCGTTTCCCACAGCCACCAACTGCACCCAGAAATAATCACCGACAATAACAACCACAGCCCCAGAATGTAAATCTGGCGCCTATTCTTACCAAGAACTGACATTAACATGCTTAGCTATGCGATCCAGCAAATTCGGCTGGTTTTACCGTAGTGAGGCCGTGTTCTGTCTTTTCCCAGTAAAACGGTTTCGTAAACAACTGCCAGAGCGCCATATATGCTGCCAATGAGTGCATCACCCAATACACTGGGTTGAACAAGGCCCACAGCGTTAGGTGATACAGTTCACGACGCAAGACAGATAACATATTGAGATAAATAGCCAATGCATTTCCAATTACAAAACTGAGTTGCATAATGTGCAGCGTTGACCGTGTAAACACAAGATCTGTGAAAGCATTGCCAAACACGAGCCACAAAATCGTAAAAATCCACATCACGGGATTGATGAGAAATGTCAACACTGTTCCACCAATAAAAAATTGATAGCTGAGCCAGTTGATAAACCCAATACGGCTAAGGAGTTTTATGGGATGCCGGTTGTGTACCAACCACGTCTGCATATAACCTTTGATCCAGCGGCTACGCTGGCGGATCCAATTTTTAGGAGCTTTATTGGCTTCTTCCATCGTGGTGGAATTGATTACACCAACAGTAAACCCGCGTGCTGTGGCCCGGATGCCTAAATCTGCGTCTTCGGTCACGTTATATGGATCCCACGCCCCAAGTTCACGCAACAATTTTGTTTGAAAGTGATTGCTTGTCCCCCCAAGCGGAATTGGCAAGCCCAAACGATCTAGACCTGGCAGCATGTAGTCAAACCAGTAGGTATATTCAAGGGTGAACATGCGCGTTAGCCAGTTTTCATCGCTGTTGTAATAGTTGAGCGCTGCTTGCACCACTGCATGTGGCGGGTCTGCTCTTTCAAAGCCAATGATCGCCTTCTTCAACTGGTCTGGATGGGGAATGTCCTCTGCGTCATAAATGGTAACGTACTGTCCACGGCAAAATAACATACCGTAATTGCATGCTTTCGGTTTTGTGCGCGGATGACTTGGGGGGACGTAAATCGGACGAATAAAACTCGGGGGATCGGCATCGCGCACGGCAGTGATGGTGTCCAAGTCATCGGCTTCCATCAGAATAAGTACATCTAACTTCTGCCGCGGATAGTTGAGTCGCGACAAGGCACCCAACAGGTTTGAAACAACTTCAGGTTCTTTGTACACAGGCACCAAGATGCTGTAAATTGGCAACTCACTGTCATCTAGGGCATAGACTTCTGCGTCGCTAATGCGGGTTTCAATTTCATCAAAGCTTCCTACTAAGGCCAGTAGCAGTTTGTACAAGATGGAAAGTACGTAAAAGAGACTCAAGGTCGCCATCATTACGGAAATAGTCCTGTACAGGTTGAAGGTTGCGAAGTAGGCGAATAAGAGCGTTAGCGCGCAAAACACAACAATTTGTCCGGCCGAAAATACCCTTGAAGCTGACTCTTCCGGTCGCATGACTTCAATTTTGTGAACCGCTTCCCAGCTTGCAATATCTTGAAACGCTAGGTCAATTAGGTGAGTCACATCACTGGGCGTGCCAACAAAGAAGATCACTTCGTGGCCTGGAAACGTTTCTTCTAACGCGCCATGCATATCTGAATCTTCAGGATCAACGCCAAGAACAACCACTGCGTCGTCAAATTTCTGGACTGCACAGAACATAAATCGAGCCTGAACCGCAGGCGACATCATGCGTGTTGTTGTTGGGTCAAATTTATAAAAATCGCTGTCAACAATATCACTGTAAATTCCTGATCCGGTCACGCGGGCTAAATGGGTGGCAAACTCACTAGGTTTTACAAAATCCATTGCGCCCAGCACGTCTAAGATGCTAGACCCATCATCCTCAGAAATTGCGAGCGCGACAAAGAGGTCCTCGGTTGAAAGTTTTTCTTCAACGAGCAGCCTAATCAGCACCTGCTGCTCAATAACAGGCAAATGATCTAAGCGCCCAGCAAGGGCTTCGATGTTGAATAAGGCTTCGGTATACATCTAACGTTGCAAAGATGTCGTGGTAAGCAACGATGGTTAATCGCGCGTTGGAGAGATATAGTCAACTTGATCTGGAGCCGCAACATTGCGCTTACTACCAATTTGACGATAAATCTGCCACCAGAAGAAAAGAATGAGCACAGCAATCGCAACAAACAGCACAATTCTTAAATTCGCACGATCGCCTGACCAGAAGGAGGACGACCCATTTGAAATGGCAATATCATCCGCATTGGCAGTCAAATTCAAAAATTCATCGTGATCCCCAATAATAAGGTCGCCGCTTAGTCGATTGTACGCAATGGGGTCACTCACCCTGTTCAACACCGAGGTGAGGACACTTGCATCGGCCTCGGTTGAGGTTTGAAATATCAGGACTGGCTGTAACTTGTCTGGCACATATTGAATGACGCCAATTGCATCTGACGGGGTGGCATTCATCAGCATCATGTCACTCTGTTCTGTTTTGATGGAAAATGCACGGTCTAGCGCCATAACCGCACCAAATTCCTGAGCAACTGCATCGGTCGGATTGACAAGAACCTTGTAAGAGGCCTCATTCTCACTTGGTGCGGTTCCCGCATAGATCGGACGGATTGGTGTGGCAGCGAAACGACTTGCTGTGCCTAAAAATTCTGCAATACTTTGGGCAACCTCAGGGTCTAGCTTGTCCATAATCAGATCGCCTTTGCCAGCGAAATATAAACTCACTTCTGTAATGTTGCCGGTTGGGTCCCCAATTCCCTGCCAGCTAAAAGCGCTATTGCTTAACAGGGTTGCCTCTAGCCGATAGTTATTTCCGCTGCAGTTTCCTTCGACTGGATAGTACGCAAACTCCACTTCCAGATTGTTATTTGCTTTTAGCAGGTTCGATGGAATATCAATGGTGGCATCTAAGACGCTCGTTCCACGTATGTCAATCGCTTCAACCAAACTACCATTGACGCGCAGTCGGACAAGCGCCCGGTCTAGGGTATCCTCTGGAATCGGATCTACCGCCGCCCGTAAATGAAAAGTCAGTTGCTCAGGCCACCCGCCAAAGTCTGTGATGCGAAAAGGTATTGAAACCGGCAGTTCCCCAGTGCCAACTAAATTAGTATTTCCAACGCCTAGGCTTCGGATTGTGCGTAATTGATCACTATGACCTGCCCGACTAAGGACGTCTAATGTGGACAAGGCATCTCCTAGCAGGACAGAGTCTGCCAATGCATTCTCAAGCACGTTGAAGACGTTTGTATCGGCACTAATAAATAGCGTGTTCTCTTTCAACAGCAAGGCATCAGACTGATCCGCAGTTACTTGGATAATCCGCAGTCCAGTTGACTCTAACTGGGGCGTTCCGGTTGCCATCTCAATCTCCACCGGAACGTTGTGATATGCATGTTGAATAGCAGCATATAACGCAATGCTATGCGTTTGCATTTCAGCCGTCGACCAATCACCGGAAAATACAATCCGTCCACCCGGAGCAAGCAAGAAATCACGAATACTTGAATACTGATCTGGTCGATCAAACAACAGTGCAGACTGATTTCCTAAAATTATCCAATGGTTACTATCTTGGCAAATTTCGTTAGCGGTCAGGAGAAGTGACTGAATATCAATTTGAATAAACTCTTCATCAATATCCGCAATCGGAACTTCAAGCGGCTCGCCTTCTCGCAAATCCGTAACGGGTTGCACTAACACAGGTCTACCATTGACATTGATCGTAATTGTCGATGCATCTGAAATACCGGGCGCCGGCTGCAAATAAAGCATTAGCATTGCAGTCTCAATATGCTTATTTGGATTTGGAAACGTCATACTGAACGCACTTTGCTGGCCTGAAAGCAGAACGTCCGACTGAAAGCCCAGATCTTCAAGGGTCAGTTGATAGGCAAATGGCGTGTCAGACCCAGCCTGAGCCGCAACACTGTGTCGCGGATTCAATGACATATAAATTGCGGCGAGGACGAACAATAATGGAAATATGCGATGCTTGGAGATGTTCATGGGATTGTGCTGTTGTTTCGCCGAACCGGTATCCAGTCATGGCAAAATTTATGTGCAATGTGGCTAATAAACTGACTTATATAAAAATTTAGGACATTGATTTAAAGTTAGACATAAACCTCTCAGGTTAGTAACACGTTTTATTTTACCTAAGCTAATTAAATAAAAAGCTCTGATCATTTTTGATCAGAGCTTTTATTAACTAGAGAATGTTCAATGAGACTTACGCCCGCCCTCCGTCTAGTTCATCTTGAAGCGTTTTTAGCGCATCCCAGTCACCAGCCGCCGCAAGAGATGCTTGCTGCGGCCAAGTTGTCGGATCCATGCGATTGTACGCACTCCCAGCGTCACGGAGCAGGGCGCTAATTACATCTGATGAAGATGCAGCAACCTGCGCGAACGTTCTCAAACCACCATTGCTAAGAATTTCGGCAACTTTAGGTCCAACACCTTCGATCTTCGTCAAATCATCACCTTCACCGCTTGCCATTGCGCGTTCAGCTGCAGCGGTTAGGGCGCGGTAAATAAACGTTGGTAACACAGCATGCCGGTATTCAGCACTCGCGTGCATATCACCACTGGCATCTTCACGAGCAACATCTTGTAGAACAGCATTCGTTGCCGCAGCAATGTTCTCTTGCGTCAGCGCTTTACCAACTAACGCAGCTTCTACTGCGCTACATTTCACCGGACCAGCAGTCAAGCCGCCAACTGCAACACCGATGCTTTCACAAGTGCCACCATTTGCCGTAATCGTTGCCGCGGCTCCGACCATGGCGTAACCACTAGCGGGATTGGGAAGCTTCATATAGGCTGACCCCGTTCCAGCGCCTTCAGCTGGCACATTGATCGTGGTCATCACCTCTTGTTCTCCCAAATCTGTTTCGAAAAATCCGGTAAAGAAGTCCGTTGCGCCAACGTCACGCATGCCGTCTTTACTAGCTAAGCTAAATGAAGCTCCAAGCGCGGTCAACACAGTAGGCATATCAGAAGCAGGATCTGCGTGCGCACAGCCGCCGCCGATTGTGCCACGATTGCGGACTTGTTGGTCGGCAATAATGCTAGCTGTCTCAGTGACGGCCTGTGGCGTGCCTCCGTTTGCGGCCGCAGTGGCTGCATAGGTTGTCAACGCCCCGATTTTGACGTTGCCATCGTCATCTTTACAAATGCCTTTGAGGGCATCAATCCGGCCGATGTCAATCAGTGCTGCTGGGGAAGACAGGCGCAGCTTCATGACTGGCACCAAACTGTGGCCGCCAGCTAGCAGCTTTGCGTCTTCATGCGCAGCAAGTAAGTCAAGCGCCTCTTCAACAGAATTGGCGCGATAGTAATCAAATTTAGCAGGATACATTCCATTCCCTCCTACAGTTGTCCAGCGTGGGCGGCTATTGCACTATGAATTTTGCTCGCAGTTAGCGGCATTTCAAGGTGGCCAATCCCAAGTGGGGCGAGAGCATCCATCACGGCGTTGGCAGTCGCAACCGTAGAGGCAATCGTCCCCATTTCACCAGCACCTTTCACACCCAGTGGGTTGTGCGGCGAAGGCGTTTCTTGTCGATCCACGTGGATGGCGGGGAAGTGCATTGCTTTTGGCATGGCATAGTCCATGAAAGAGCCTGACAATAGGGCGCCATCATCGGAATAAACACCGTTTTCATACAATGCTTGCCCAATACCTTGCGCAATGCCACCAACAATTTGGCCTTCCACCAACATTGGATTGATCACGTTCCCAACGTCATCGACTGCATAGTAACCTTGTAAGTCAACTTCACCAGTGTTTGCATCAATTTCGACCACGGCAATGTGTGCGCTGTTAGGGTAGGTAAAGTTCGCTGGGTCGTAGAAAGAGGTTTCTTCCATGCCCGGCTCCATATCATCTGGTAGATTGTGCGCAGTGTAAGCACCAAGCGAAAGTTCAAAGAAAGACAGTCGCTTGTCTGGTGAGCCCTTCACATAGACACCACCTTCGTCACGGTCAAAGACCATGTCTTCTTCAGCCGCTTCAAGCTGATGCGCCGCAATCTTCATCATCTTAGCGCGCACTTTCTCTGCGGACTTCACAATCGCGCTCCCGCCAACAGAGGCTGAGCGTGAGCCGTAAGTCCCCATCCCAAATGGAATTTCGCCAGTATCACCGTGGATGATTTCAACATCTGCCATTGGTATACCAAGCTCGTCAGCCACAATTTGTGCGAAGGCAGTTTCGTGACCTTGGCCGTGTGAATGGGACCCGGTGTAAAGTGAAACTTTGCCGCTCGGATGCACGCGCATCTTTGAACTTTCCCAGAACCCAACTGCTGACCCGAGTGCACCAGCCACCTTAGAAGGTGCGGGGCCTGAGGCTTCAATACAGCCACATACCCCAATGCCAATCAGTTTTCCGTTGGCACGTGCTTCAGCTTGCATCGTTTTAAGGTCGCTGTAGCCACTTAGCGATTCCAACTTGTCAAACAACCCGCTGTAGTTGCCGCTGTCATAGGCAAGTGCCACTGGCGTTTGATATGGGAATTCATCTTCTGCAATGAAGTTCTTTCGCCGAATTTCAATTGCATCCATGTTCAACTGGCGGGCCGCTTCGTTCACAAGTCGCTCAACCAGATAAGAGGCTTCCGGACGCCCTGCACCGCGATAAGCATCGACAGGAACAGTGTTGGTGAGTGTCCCCCACATTTCACCCCAAATATTCGGGATCTTGTAGAGACCACTCAACAAACAAATGTAAAACGCGGTCGGGATGAGTGGGGCGAAGGTTGAAATATAAGCGCCCTGATCTGACCAGGTTGAGACATATAAACTGGTAAACGTACCATCATTGTTGACACCGAGCTTGCAGTTGGTGACATGGTCACGGCCTTGGGAGTCGGTCATAAACGACTCAGAACGCGTGGCAACCCATTTCACAGGGCGGTTAAAGGCCCGTGCGGCAAACGGTACAATGATTTCTTCAGGGTAGTGGAAGATTTTGCTGCCAAAACCACCGCCAACGTCAGGTGAGATCACCCGCAGCTTATGTTCTGGAATGCCCAGTGTAAAGGCGCTCAACAGCAACCGGATTGGGTGCGGATTTTGACTCGTGGTCCATAGTGTCATGTCACCTCGCGTTGCGTCCCATTGCGCAACTGCGGCACGCGGTTCCATTGCATTTGGAATCAAACGTTGGTTAATGAGATCAAGTTCAATCACATGATCAGCAGCCTCCAAGGCTGCTTTGGTGCCATCTTGGTCGCCCAGCGCCCAGGTGTAACTAATGTTGTTCGGCACATCGTCGTGAATCTGCACAGCGCTATCTTCAGTGGTGTTACGCGCGTTGACGCTAGCGTCAAGGATTTCATAATCTACAACAATCGCTTCTAGCGCATCCGCGGCGATGTAGGGCGTTTCTGCCACGACTGCCGCAATGCTGTCACCAACGTGCCGTGCTTTGTCCGTTGTCATTGCCAAGCGCGTTGGTACTTTGATGTCTGGCACGTTCCACCCACAGGGCAGCGGACCGCAGCCACCATCGACCAGATCTTGCCCAGTCAATACGCCAACCACACCGTCCATTGCCTCTGCTGCCGAAGTATCAATATTATTGATTTTGGCGTGGGCATACGGGCTACGCAGGATGGCCATGTAGGTCATGCCGGGCATATCGATGTTGGCAACATACCGACCCTGCCCTTTGATAAATCGGGGGTCTTCAAATCGTTTTACGGATTGACCAATAAATCGCTTGCTCATGCGTCTGCTCCTGCCATCTCTTTCGCAGCAGAGGCAACTGCATTGACAATGTTTTGGTACCCCGTGCAGCGACAAATATTGCCTTCAAGGCCATGTCGAATTTCTGCGCGAGAGGGGTCAGCATTACGGTTCAATAGATCAATGCTGGCCATGATCATGCCGGGAGTACAGTAGCCACACTGTAGTCCGTGCTCATCCCAAAATGCTTGCTGCATAGGATGGAGGCTGCCATTACCAATGCCTTCGATGGTGGTGACAGCACAGCCATCAGCCTGTACTGCGAGCACAGTGCATGACTTCGCTGCGTCACCATCGATATGTACGGTACATGCACCGCACTGACTGGTATCACAACCGATATTGGTCCCTGTAAGGCCGAGCGTGTCGCGAAGATAGTGCACCAAGAGCGTTCTTGGTTCTACCGCATGCGAATGTTCGACCCCGTTGACCGTCATCGAAACCGATACGTCCATAATTAGGTCTCCTTTTGCGATATTGGATTTTTGAATAAACAACAAATGTTGCGGAGGAAAACATGCTCTAGTGTGGAAGCATGCTTTTACGTGCTTACTTTATAGTCAAGGTTTTGCAGGACAGCAACCGAGAGGGAAACCAATCTGAAAACCGGTTTGTAAAGTAGGGCAAGCGTAGGGTAGAGAAGGGGAGGAATGGTTAATTGGCGAATTGCTTAATTGTTGAATGGGTAATGTGCAAAGTCGCCAGCACCGCCAATTTCGTCATTTTGAGCGCGTTCGAGTAAGTCTTAGGTTGATTAAGAGTTTCGGCGCGAAAAATCTCGTTGCTACCTTAGCGTTTGATACTAGGGGTCTGTTGACATTTGGAGGTAGAAAGAGACTCCTTTCCGAGCTTGCGAGGAATCCACCCGATAACGCTGAGTCTAAACGACAAATAGAGCATGTGAAACGGAGATTCACTCCAATGCGCAAAGAAAATTTTGCAATTTCAAGTCTCGGGTGGATGCTAGCGGCTTCGCCTTACCTGCCGACACTGCGTTCAGCAAGGTGAGATTATGATTTTGACACGAATAAAGTTTCTGTTTTGGCTAAATTTTGAAATGTCACCAAACCACTAGCTTTGCTTCATAACGAGATCACGAATTGACTACGGCTACAACAACGACAAATGCTCTGCCAACTCATCCAGTGCCGCTAAGTTATGTACTGGCATGAAATCATCTATATGCGGCATCGCGGCCTGCATGCCGCGGGTGAGCGGTTCATATTCTGGCGAGCCCAAGAGAGGATTCAACCAGATTAGCCGCGAGCAACTTAAGTTTAGACGCGCCATTTCTTTGTTTAGCAACTTAGGTTCCCCCCGATCCCAGCCATCACTAATGAGTAACACTACAGCACCTTGGCCCAACACCCGCCGTGACCAGCTGTAATTGAACGTCTTCAAACTGTCGCCAATGCGCGTGCCGCCGGACCAGTCCAACACCTCGTGTGACACTTCCGCCAGCGCTTGATCGATCTTTTTATGTTGCAGTTGCTTGGTAATGCGCGTCAGCCGGGTCCCAAACACAAATGTCTCCACGCGTTGATCTAGCCCAGCAGTCAAGCTGTAGAGCAAATGCAATAGCAACTTCGTATAGCGCTCCATCGATCCGCTGATATCTGCCAACACAATTAGGGGACGTAGGCGTTTTTTATAGCGCTTTTGTTTGAGCTGCAATATTTCACCACCATTGCGCAAACTGTGACGCAACGTGCGGCGAAAATCTGGCGTGCGGCCTTTACCCGGCTCAAAGCGGCGGGTCTGCCGCCAGCCAAGCTGCCACGTCATCCGTGCAATTAGCTGCTTGATTTCGGCTTCTTCAATAGTTGTCAGCTCAGAAAAGTCTTTATGACGCAGGACTTCCTGCTTACTCCACGTTTGGGTGAGCTCAATGGCAGGCGCATCGAGTTCAGGCAAGTCACGCTCATCATCTTCCTCCGCGCTCGCCTTTTGCAGCATCGGCGGAATGACAATCGGTTGGGCTTGCTTGGGAAGTTGCTTGACACTCCCTTGCCGTGGATCAGGCTGCCAACTGTCTGGATCTTGCCAGAAGGCATCAAAAGCAGCACTAAATTTCTCGTAATCCGCTTTGCGTTTGACGAGCAGCGTGCGACACGTCAGGAAAAAATCGCCGCGCTTGGTGACATCAATATGTCGTAGCGCCCGCATCACTTCCTGCATGCGGCCCGGCGTGGCATCAATGCCTACACCCCGCAAAATGCGGCCAAACAAAATCAGATTATGAAATAAATGCGCTTCCATTTCTTAGTCGCCCACGAAGGGCACGAAGGAGGTCTTAAAGCCATCTTCGTGATTCTTAGTGTTCTTCGTGGGCAGTTTTACTTCGTCATCAGTTTCGCCCGGTCGACCATTTGCCGGACGCTGGTGTCGGTCATTTGCTCGACATCGTCTTGATATTTGAGTAAGGCCCCGATGGTGTGCTGGACAATGGTTTCATCGAGTGATTTTTGGTTGAGGGCGACGAGGGCGCGGAGCCAGTCTAGCGTTTCGGCAACGCCCGGCAGTTTATAGAGATCCGCTTCGCGGAGTTCTTGGACAAAGTACGTCACTTGCTTGGCTAGGTCTTCGGGTGCATCCGGCACCTTCATCCGCACAATGGTCAACTCCTTGTCAAAGTCTGGGAATTCAATCCAGTGATACAGACAACGGCGCTTGAGCGCGTCGTGCACTTCCCGCGTGCGGTTAGACGTCACAATGACGACTGGCGGGTGGGCGGCGTTGATCTGTCCAATCTCTGGAATTGTGATTTGGAAGTCAGACAGCAGTTCCAACAAATAAGCTTCGAACTCTTCATCGCTCCGGTCAAGTTCATCGATGAGTAGCACTGGCGCTTTGTCACGACTTGGGTCAATCGCTTGTAACAAAGGACGCTGCTGCAAAAACTCAGGCGAAAACAAGTCAGCCGCAGCCACAGCGTCACCGGAAGCTTCATTCATCCGAATTTGCAGCATTTGACGCGCATAGTTCCATTCATACACTGCACTGCTGATGTCTAAGCCTTCATAACACTGCAACCGGATTAAGTCTGTATCTAGCAAGGTTGCTAATACCTTGGCAACTTCCGTTTTGCCAACACCGGGTTCGCCTTCCAGAAAGATAGGGCGCTGGAGTTGAAGTGCCAGAAACAAGCTGGTTGCCAGCGGACGTTCCGCAATGTAGTTTTGCGAATCTAACGCGGCTTGGAGATCGTCAATTGTGTTGAAGGTGGTCATGTAGGGCTGAGTATAAGCTGACTAGGATACAGCGGCAACGCGTTTGGCATTCAGTTTGGGATTTTTACACGGAATACGCGGATATAGAGGAGAACACGGAAAATATTCGATGCACTCAAGCTGTGACAAATCCAGTGATTACCATGTAGAGGCGCGCCCAACGGGCCGACTCGGACTGCGTAGGCTCAGCTTTCTATTACTTGAGAGAAATAGAGCAGGGTTAGCCGCTAGCCGAGTTGCGAGTGTAATCACGCCCGGCTTCGACAAGCTCAGCCTACCAATACAATTCGAGGGTTACCGCCAGGGTTAGAGGGCTGGGGCACAGTTGGCGGAGCGAATGGGGGAGTAGCGGCAGGCCCATGAGTAGTGACATGGCGCACCATGTCACTACTCATGGGCGCATCGCATCTTCCAATCGTATATCTGTCAACAGCTCAGACAGCTGGTGGGCACAGCGTTTCACAATGTCTAGCAGTTCCGGCACTTTTTCGTGCGTGACGCGCACGGTAGGTCCAGAGATCCCCATGGAGGCCACAGCGTCTAAGCCACCGTCATAGACCGGCGCGGCGACACAGCGCACGCCAATTTCGTGTTCTTCGTCATCCATCGCATAGCCACGCTCGCGAATTTGATCGAGGTGTAATTTGAACTGATCACGTGAAGAAATGGTGCGCGAAGTGTGTTGCGAGAATTCCTTTGGTATCGGATGTCCGCCAAAGGCGATGAGGCATTTGCCAATGGCCGTACAGTGGTTCGGAATAAGCCGTCCTTCGCCACTGACCACCCGCAATTGCGCCGGGGATTCAATATCTGCCACGACTAAGCACATCGCCTGTGAATAAATGGCAACGTGTGCGTTTTCACCCGTTTTCTCTACCAACTCCTGCAAAATCGGCATCGACTGATGTTTTAGCGGCAAGCCTACCGCAGAATTGTCAACAATCTGACCCACTTTGGGACCCAAAATATAACGCCGTGAATTGGATGCCTTAGCAGCGAACTCATGCATCACAAGTGTTTGCATGAGGCGCGTGACGCTGCTTTTGTCTATCTTCAATTCTTTGGCAAGATCAGTGACGCCAACCCCTTCTTGGGTCTTGCTCATGATCTCTAAGATTTGTAATCCACGTGATAATGACTGAACTGTACTCATTTGGTGATTGAGGATAGGAGATAGAGGATAGAGGTATTTGCGCTAGGACCAAGATCTCTACTGAAAGCAGGATCTCTTCTATCCTCGAGCGCGAACTTGTGCTGAGCTTGTCGTGTTGAAAACAAGGCGAAGCCGCTAGTAGCGCGTCCTCTATCTTCTATCTACTAAATAATTGCAAAGCATGTGCACTAAGCGCAACAACTCATAAATGTAACATCTGCTGCGCCCACATGTTGCGCATTGTACAACAAATTATCAATTATCTTCAATAAATGAGCATTTGTTGACGCATAAATAAACAAACTGTATATTTTCATCGTCTTCGGCAGGCCACACACTTTTCGAAGACAACAAAATCAACGTCATTACAAAAACCAACGTGATTGCTCAAGTGCTGACTTGATTCTTAACACGGATAGGGAAGAACACGGATTTTGGCTTTTAGGCAAATATCCTTAAAAAATCCCTACACGGATGGGAAGGAACACGGATAAAGAAAAATATCCGTGTACAAAAATCTAATCATCCGCGTTCCTCCTTATCCGTGTTAAGAAACTAGACTCGAATAATTACAACCCAAACTAGATTTACGTTCATTCGAAATGAACAAAGGACAATTCCATTGGCCGCGATGACTCAACCCAGTACGCTTAGTAAAGTCCGAGCAAGGCTTTCAGGATATTCAGAAGTAGTCGTTCTGATTAGCTTCATTTCCTTATTCCTTGTCTTTGCATTTACGACGCCTAACTTCCTCTCGCTCCTTTCCATTACAAATATTTTGACCATCGCCAGCATTAAAGGCATCTTTGTGCTTGGCGTGGCAATGTTGATGATTTCAGGCGAGTTTGACCTGTCTGTTGGGTCAACGTTGGCAGTTGGCGCGTATGTGTTCGGCATTCTCATGGAGCACGGCTTTGTCTGGGGTGGAGCGCAACTGCTCCCCGCCGGACTAGCTGGCTTCGCGATGTTAGCTGCGTTACTCGTAGCAAGTTTGCTTGGCCTCGTCAACGGCCTCATCGTGACGCGCTCAGGCATTCCTTCATTTATTGCTACGCTCGGCACCATGCTCGCCTTCCGCGGCATTGCGCGGGCGATGGGCAATTCAGAGCTTGCAAAAAGCAACAGCAACGCCGACGTGATCCGCTTCACTGGCGAAGCACCGCCAATGTTCGAATGGCTCAACGGTAGTATCGAATCGCTGAATGCGCTTGGCACACCGGCAGGTGGCGCCCGAATGGCCATTATCTGGTTCCTCTTGCTGACACTGATCTTCGTGATTGTGATGCGCTTCACCCGTTACGGCAGCTGGGTCTATGCAACTGGCGGGAGCCGCGACGCAGCCAAAGCCCAAGGCGTTCGCACCCAACGCGTGATTATTTGGAACTTTGTGATTACTGGTCTGCTTGCTGGCTTAGCTGGCGTGATCCAGTTCGCGTCACGTCCGGCCATTGATCCGGCGCGTGGCGAAGGCTGGGAATTGATTGCAGTTGCGGCCTGCGTGATTGGAGGCATCTGGCTTGAAGGGGGCTTTGGCACCATCATTGGGGCTGCGATTGGGATGCTACTGCTTCAGATGGTTGAACAAGGGCTCATTTTGGCTGGGGTAGACATCCAGCTTTTCCAAGCAACGGTCGGGCTTATTCTCATTACCGCTGTCATTAGTAACACTTGGCTTAGCAGGACGTAACAAGGACGCTATGAACAACTCATCTTTACGAGTGCGCGCATTGCGCCTCTTTGAAAACTCTCCCATTGCAGGGCCGCTGATCACGCTAATTGTGATCTACGCACTGTCGTGGTTATTTGTGCCAAACTTCGCAACCTGGCGCACACTGTCTGGGATTGTCACCGCAGTTTCAATTTCTGGGATTGTCACCATCGGCATTACGCTGCTGATGATTTCAGGTGAATTTGACCTTTCACTCGCACCAATGATCGCGATGAGCGGCTATTTGTTTGGCTCAGTCTCAGTCGGAGCTGACAACCTCATTGTCAACACACTGAGCGGCTGGGGAATGCCAGTTGGTGTCGGTGAGCCAAACATTCCGTTTGCCATTTTCTTGGGGATTTTCGTGCCGGGTCTGATGGGGCTTGTCAATGGTCTCATCCTTGTCTGGACAAATATTCCATCATTTATTGTGACCTTGGGGACACGTCAAATCTATCGCGGGTTAGTCTGGATTGTCGCTGGAGCTGAATTGCTTCAGGTGCTAGATGAACCGGTTGTCTATGAAATATTGAATGGCCGGATGGTTTGGCTCAACGAATTTATCTCGAACAATCTCATTGCCGAAGGAGTCCGTGATCGCGTCAATTTCCGAACGGCAACAGTCTGGTTGTTAGCCTTGGTGGGGATCTATCAACTGTTACTGGTGCGCACCCGCTTTGGGAACCATATCTTTGCGATTGGTGGTAACGACGGTGCTGCCCGCGCTCAGGGGGTCCGCAGCGTCCGCGCCCGCATTATGGGTTTTGTTATTAGCGGAACGCTGGCAGGCTTTGCCGGGATGGTTCAGTTTAGCCAGTTCAAAAGCGTTCGCGTAGCGGAACAGACCGGCATTGAGCTCACGGCAATTGCTGGCGCAGTTGTCGGTGGGGCGCTGCTCAACGGTGGCTACGGCAGTGTGTGGGGCGCACTCGTTGGGGTCCTGCTCATCAGCGTCCTGCGTTCATCCGTAATTCTGATGAAGCTCCCGTGGGTACCAGCAGACAACTTCCCAGCCGTGGTTGGGGCAACCATTATTGCATCGGTTATTTTCAATAACTGGCTACGCAATCGTTCGACATCATAAGACATATGTGACTAAGGACGCTACTCTAAACGTGTCTGCGAGCTATCGAGGACTGAGCCGGTCGAAGGCCGGCTTCGACCGGCTCAGCCTACGCGCCTGGGTTTGCTGATCGTCTCATTTATTTACAAAGACAAAATCATGACAGAAGCTGTTTTAGAAAAAGTACAAGATCCATTTGCCGATGCAAAAGTAATGGTCGATATGCAAAATATCACCAAGCGCTTTGGGACGGTGGAAGCCTTACGCGGTGTCGATTTCCAAGTCCGCGCCGGGGAAGTCCGCGCACTGATGGGCGACAACGGGGCTGGGAAGTCCACGCTGATCAAGGTATTGACCGGTGTCCACACACCAACCTCTGGCAAAATCATCTTTGATGGTGAAGAAGTCCAAGTCAATTCGCCAGCGGATGCCCGCGCCCTTGGGATTGAAACCTGTTACCAAGACTTGGCGCTCATTCCGCTCATGAGCATTTGGCGCAATTTCTTCCTTGGGCGCGAACTCACGACCGATATTGGTCCAGTCAAATGGTTGCGTCGGCGTGAAATGGCAAATCAGTGCCGCGACTCGCTGAAAGACATCGGCATTCACATTCGTTCAGCAGAAGAAAAAGTCGGCAAGATGTCCGGTGGGGAACGCCAATCGATTGCCATCGGTCGTGCCATTCACTTCGGTGCAAAGCTGCTCATTTTGGATGAACCAACCTCAGCACTTTCTGTAAAGGAAACTAACAAAGTGCTGGACTACATCCGCGCTGCGCGGGATCGTGGTTTGCCGGTAATTTTCATTACGCACAATGTGAATCACATTTATCAAGTGTCAGACAGTTACACCATCATTCGCCAAGGCCAAAGCGTGGGCACTTACATAAAAGGTGAACTCACACAGCAAGATATTGCTGATTTGATTACTGGGGCGCGGGAAAAATAGGGTTAGTTTGTAAGTTGGATAGTTGGTTGGTAAGCTACATTTGTGCCATCTCATAAAAAAGTTGATGGCGTTAATAAACAAATGACAGCATTAGCTAGTCAACCAACACTTGTCCTCGCGAAGGCGGGGAAACTAACAAACCAACCCACTAACAAACTATGTTACGAATCGGCCTCATTGGCGCAGGGCGTATTGGGAAGATCCATGGTGAAAGTATTGCCAATCGGAATCCGAATGCGACTCTTGCCGCAATTAGTGACGTGTATCTGCCAGCTGCTGAAGAACTCGCAGCAAAGCTTCACGTTTCAACCATTTACGAAGACTACCGCCAAATCTTGGCGGACCCAACCATTGATGCAGTTGCAATCTGCTCAAGTAGTGATGTTCATGCTGAACAAATTATTGCTGCCGCTGAAGCTGGTAAACATATTTTTTGTGAAAAGCCAATTGCCATCGACCTTGCAAAGATCGATGAAGCACTAGCCGCTGTAGAAAAGGCAGGTGTCAAGCTATTTATTGCTTTTCAACGGCGTTTTGATCCGACTTTTGCGGCAGCCCAAGCCCAAGTTGCAGCCGGCAAACTTGGAGATCCGCGGCTGATTGTCATTACCGCCCGCGACCCAGCACCACCGCCAATCGATTACATCAAAAAATCTGGTGGCCTGTTCTTTGACATGACTGTCCACGACTTTGATCTTGCGCGTTTCTTCGTGCCAGACAGCGAAATTGTGGAAGTCTATGCCACGGGCGGCAACCTTGTTGACGAAAAGATCGGATCTGAAGGCGGCGACATTGACACTGCTATGGTGATGTTGAAGTATGCCAATGGGGCCTCTGCGGTCATCAATAACTGTCGTGAATCGGCGTATGGGTATGACCAACGGCTTGAGTGGTTTGGCTCTGGCGGTCAAGTACAAGTGACCAATCATCATCCTGATTATGCAGTCGTGAGCACAGCAGATCATATCCAACGGTCATTGCCATACCATTTCTTTCTTGAACGTTACATGGATGCTTACGTCAATGAAATGCAGTCATTCATTGAATGCGTTGATAACGACACAGAACCGGCCACAAACGGCATCGATGGACGCTGGCCGGTCGTTTTGGCAATGGCAGCAACCAAGTCTCTAAAAGAAAACCGGCCAGTAAAAATATCTGAGATTGACTAAAAGATAGAGGACGCGCTACTTCGACAAGCTCAGCACAAGTCCGCGCTTGACGATCAGAAGATAGAGGAACGGAAACTTCTATCCTCTATCTCCTATCCTCACACCCTTGTCTCTAACGGAGCGAACTATGGCGAACACTATTCGCATGACGATGGCACAAGCCCTCGTGACCTACATCAACAATCAATACACCGAGCGAGACGGCGTTGAACGCAAATTCATCAACGGCGTCTTTGGTATTTTTGGGCACGGCAACGTTGCAGGGATGGGGCAAGCGCTCCACCAAACGCCAAGCATGCCGTATTACCAAACGCGTAACGAGCAAGCGATGGTGCATACTGCCGCCGGTTATGCAAAAATGACGAATCGCATGCAAACGTTGGCTTGTACCACTTCCATTGGGCCGGGCGCCACCAATATGGTCACAGCAGCAGCAGGCGCAACCATCAACCGCTTGCCCGTGCTGTTGTTACCCGGCGATATTTTTTCACGTCGCTCTGCAGGGCCTTTGTTGCAACAGGTCGAAAGTACGCATACACAAGATATGTCAGCCAATGACACATTGAAGGCCGTCTCTCGTTACTGGGATCGCATCAACCGACCTGAACAGCTCATTGCTGCGTTGCCACAAGCGATGCGCGTGCTCACCTCGCAGGCTGACACTGGGACAGTCACCCTTGGTCTGCCACACGACGTGCAAGCGGAAGCCTTTGACTACCCGGCCTTGTTCTTCGAAAAGAAGGTCTGGTTTATTCCACGCCCAACGCCAGACGCCACGCTCATGCAACGCGCAGCGGCACTGATCAAATCGGCCAAACGCCCTTTGATTGTTGCTGGTGGTGGGGTGATCTACTCTGAAGCCACCGCTGAACTGGCTGCATTTGTAGAAGCCACTGGCATTCCTGTCAGTGAAACCCAAGCAGGGAAAGGTTCATTACACTACCAACATCCAATGGCGGTTGGCGCAATTGGTGTGACTGGCAACAAAGCCGCAAATGCACTTGCACAAGAGGCAGATGTCATCATTGGCATTGGGACACGCTTCAATGACTTTATGACCTCCTCCCAAACCATGGGCGGCAGCGATGTCAAATTTGTGAACATCAATATTGCCGAATTTGATTCCTTCAAGCAGGGTGCTTTGCCGCTCACTGGCGATGCCCGTGAAACGTTGAACGTTCTAACCGGAATGCTCGAAGGCTGGTCAACAGATGACGCTTACCAAGCCCGCGCCAAAGAACTGGCAGCGGAATGGGACACCATTGTTGCTGGGTATTACACCCAAGAAAATAATCCATTGCCAGCGCAAGCGGAAGTGATTGGCGCGATCAACACCTTCTGTGATGACAAAGATGTCATCGTCAATGCCGCTGGTTCCGCACCGGGCGATCTCCACAAACTCTGGCGCACGACTGATCCAAAGCAATATCACCTTGAATACGGCAACTCCTGTATGGGCTACGAAATTGCCGGTGGCATTGGCGCAAAAATGGCTGATCCAGACCGCGAAGTCTACGTCATCGTGGGTGATGCATCATATCTGATGATGCCGTCTGAAATTGTGACCTCCATTCAAGAAGGCTACAAATTGGTGATCATACTGGTCAACAACCAAGGCTATGCATCAATTGGGGCACTATCGCGTTCAATTGGGGATGACGGCTTTGGGACGCGCTATGCGTACAAAAATGAAGATGGCAGTCACCAGCTCGATAAGTCTGGCTATGACGTCAACTTTTTGCCAATTGACTTAGCTTCCAACGCGGAAAGTCTGGGTGCCCACACATTCCGCTGCAAGAGCATTGCTGACGTACGTCAAGCATTGCAAGACGCAAAGAACGTCGACCGCACCTGCTGTATCTATGTTGAAACCGACCGCTACGCTGGCTGCCCGGGCTACACTTGGTGGGACGTGCCAATTGCTGAAGTTTCAACAAATGAAGACACGCAGGCTGCCCGTGAAAATTACGAGCCAGCGGTTAAAAACGAACGCTATTATCAACAGTAGATTAGTTTGCTAGTTGGATAGTTGGTTAGTGAGATATGCTCGATGCTTACGGACCAACACCTGTCCTCGCGAAGGCGGGGAAACCAGCAAACTTACCAACCAACAAACTATGTTCTACTCCGACGCCGACATCAAACTCGATGATTTGATTGCCCTCTGTGATCAATCCACCGATCTTGCAGATTATCCACACGCCTCTGATGTTCAGAAAGATATCCTGATCTATCAAAATGCAGCAATTGAAGCTGCGTTAGATGGGGCAGATAAGGAGCAGGCGCTAAAAGCTGAACTTTGCCGCGCACTGAAAGATGGGCCGGGTGTCATTGTCATCAAAGGTGCATTTGCTGACCTGAGCGTGATGGATGACTCCACCGCTGCGTTCCATGCCATTATTGAGCAAGAAAAAGCAGCCGGTAGCGGGCAGGGCGATCACTTCGGCAACAACGAGCGGATTTGGAATTCGCTGCAAAAAGCCTGCTTGCATGACCCTGCATTATTCATTGAATGTTACAAGACTTCAGCCATGGCTGTCGTTTGTGAAGCTTGGTTAGGTCCGAACTATCAAATGACCGCGCAGGTCAATAATGTAAAACCAAAAGGCAAAGCGCAGTCTTCACACCGTGACTATCATCTTGGATTTCAGTCACAGACAACCGTTGCGCAGTATCCCGCCCACATGCAAATTGCGTCCCAATATCTGACGCTGCAAGGCGGCGTTGCGCAAATTGATATGCCATTAGTCACTGGCCCAACACTGTTCTTGCCATTTACCCAAGCCTACGAACCGGGCTACATGGCCTACAGCCGGCCTGAGTTCCGCGCATACTTCGACGAACATTACGTTCAATTGCCTTTAGAAAAGGGCGATTTGATTTTCTTTAGTCCAGCGCTATTTCACGGCGCTGGCACCAATCAATCTGAAAACGATCGGTTGGTCAATTTATTTCAAGTTTCATCTGCGTTCGGTCGCGCAATGGAAACTGTCAACCGGACGGCGATGATTGAAGCAGCGTATCCTGCGTTGCTTGAACGCGTCCAAGCCGGTGACATTTCCGAGCGCGAAGTTCACAACGTCATTGCCTGCGTTGCAGAAGGATATTCATTCCCGACAAATCTCGACTCAGACCCTCCAATTGGCGGTAACGCCCCAGAAACACAAGCACAGTTGATGAAGCGCGCTCTAGATAACGAATGGGCGCTTGCAGAATTGATGGATGCACTCAAAACGCAAGCCAACAGAAAAGTTGCTTGACATAATTTTCTTATCGAAAACAAAAGAGTTATGGCTGATAAATTACTAAATTACATCAACGGTGAGTGGGTAGCTTCTAGTGCTGACACCTATTTAGACGTTGAAAACCCAGCGACTGGCGAAATCTTGGCACAAGTACCAATGCCAGACGGTGCTGACATGAATGCAGCAGCGGAAGCTGCTCAAGTCGCATTTGATGGCTGGCGTCGGACGCCAGCAGGGACCCGCATCCAAGAACTATTCAAACTAAAACGCGTTCTTGATGACAACTTTGACGCAATTGCCGAAATCATCACCCAAGAGTGTGGGAAGACCTTAGCTGAATCACGCGGCGAAATGGTACGTGCCATTGAAAATGTCGAAGTCGCCTGTGGCATTCCTAAAATGATGCAGGGCGATGTCTCTGAAGACATTGCCAGCGGCATCGACGAATTGATGATCCGCCAGCCTGTTGGCGTCTGTGGATGTATCGCGCCATTCAACTTCCCAGGCATGATCAGCTTCTGGTTTTTGCCTTATGCAATTGCCTGTGGGAACACCTTCATTGTCAAACCGTCTGAAAAAGTACCGCTGACAATGCAAAAGATCTTCCAACTTGTTGACGAACATCTTGACCTGCCACCGGGCGTGCTTCAAATGGTACACGGCGGCAAAGACAGCGTCGATGCGATGTTGGATCATCCAGATGTGCGTGCGATCAGCTTTGTCGGGTCAACCCCAGTTGCAAAATATGTCTACTCACGCGGCACTGCCAACGGCAAACGCGTGCAGGCACAGGGTGGGGCGAAGAACCCAATCATCGTGCTGCCAGATGCAGACATGGAAATGACCACCAAGATTGCTGCTGATTCAGCCTTTGGCTGCGCCGGTCAACGCTGTCTAGCCGCATCTGTTGCTGTCACCGTTGGTGAAGCGGGCAACATTTTCACAGAAGCGATTGCTGACATGGCAGCGCAACGCGTCACTGGCTATGGCTTGGACGAAGGCGTGCAAATGGGTACCGTCATCGATAAGCGCAGTCGTGGGCGCATTGAAGGTCTGATCCAAAAAGGCGCCGACGAAGGGGCAAACGTCTTAGTTGACGGACGCAATGCGTCCATCTCAGGCTACGAAAACGGCTCATTTGTAAAACCAACCGTCTTGTCAGGCGTTGATCCGAACGGTGAAATTGCTAAGACTGAAATCTTTGGTCCAGTGCTCAGCCTCGTCCACGTCGCCACGATTGATGATGCGATTGCCTTCGTCAACGGCGGTCAATATGGCAATATGGCCTGCTTGTTCACTCAAAGTGGCTATGCCGCTCGCAAGTTCCGCTACGAAGCGCAAGCCGGGAACATCGGCATCAACATTGGTGTTGCTGCACCAATGGCCTACTTCCCATTCAGCGGCTGGAAAGACAGCTTCTTTGGAACCTTGCACGGTCAAGGTAGCCACGCTGTGGAATTCTTCACGCAAACGAAGGTTGTGGTGGAACGCTGGCCGAAGGAATGGTCACGGCAGTTCTAAAAAGTAAGAGAAAGAGTAGAGAGTAAGAGAATGGCGTTCTTCAAATTCGAGCGCTTAGAAGTCTGGAAGCGCAGTATAGACTGGGCAAATGAAGCGATGGATATCGCTCAGAGCTTGCCGAAAGAATATCAATATTCAATTGGTGAGCAATTGAGGCGAGCGGCGCTTAGCGTGCCTACTAACATTGCCGAAGCGACTGGTCGTGATGGTGAAAAAGAAAGGAAATACTTCTTTCGTGTTGCTAAAGGATCGGTCTACGAAGTAATCAGCTTGTTAGTAATGGCTGGCAAGCGAGGCAATATTTCTGCGGAACAATACAAATCACTTCGCGCAGAAGCCAACGAAATCGCAGCTATATTAACGAAACTTGGCAGCTAAGTCAGCTCTTACTCTTTCTCTCTACTCTCTACTTCACGGAGTGAAATGGACATGACAATAAAAATCGCAAACGCCCCTTGTTCATGGGGCATTATTGAAAATACCGATACAGACGAAGACCCCAAAACTTACCTCGATGTGTTAGACGAAATGTCTACTGCTGGCTATGTCGGTACAGAGCTTGGAGACTGGGGCTTTATGTCGACCGATCCTGCGGTGCTTATTCCACAATTGCAAGAGCGCAATCTGCAAATGTTGGGGTCTTGGGTGTCTGTACGTTTGTACGATGCTGCTCATCACCAAGCTGGCGTAGAGGCAGCGGTTCGTACAGCACGATTGCTTGCAGACGTTGGCGGACCAGATGCTTTAATTATTATTGGCGACGATCACAGCACTGTGCCAGCCCGACATGATGTGTCTGGGCGAGTCACACCTGACCTGATGCTAGACGATGCCGGTTGGCAAGAATACTGTGCTGGCGCAATGAAAGTCGCGGAAGCCGTCAAAAAAGAAACCGGACTGCGCGCAGCCATTCACCATCATGGGGCGACCTATGTGGAAACTGGCGCAGAAATTGACAAATTCCTCAGTCTTACTGATCCAGATTTGATCGGATTGGTGTTTGATACAGGGCACTGCATGCTTGGGCAAGCTGATCCAGCAGAGATGCTACGCAAGCACGCTAGCCGCATTCGGCACGTACACTTCAAAGACTTCCGACCAGACTTGGTTGCGCAAGCTGATGCCAATAATTGGGGCTATCAACAACTGATCGCGCAAGGCGTGTTCCCAGAACTCGGCAAAGGCGCAGTTGACTTCCCAGCAATTTACAGCGCGCTCCAGGACATCAACTACGACGGCTGGATTGTTGTCGAACAAGACATGCTCCCCGGCATGGGCGATCCCTTCGAAAGCGCCAAACGCA
>JAHDIM010000104.1:10143-12152 GCA_020630805.1 Anaerolineales bacterium | reverse complement strand
GACGACAGGCTCAGCCTACCTGATTTAGCTTACATAATATATTCAAAAGCGTTATTCGGAACTCAGGCTAAGTAATTCAGAACGTAGATAACACTAGAAAACAAAAATGGCCTCTCATCTGAGTAGGCCATTTTTATTTTAGTGCGCTGACTATGCGATGCGTGTAATCGCAAGGTTATTCTGTCTTTGACTTGCGCAACGCCACAGCATTCATACAATAGCGCAAGCCGCTTGGCGCGGGACCGTCAGGAAAGACGTGTCCGAGGTGTGCGTCACACACATTGCAAAGCGCTTCAATGCGCACCATGCCAAAGCTTACATCCATGTGATAGGCGACCACATTTTCGGCAACAGGTTGGGTGAAGGATGGCCAGCCCGTGCCGCTTTCAAATTTCTCGTTGGCATCAAAGAGAAGGGTGTCACAGCAGACGCATCCATATTCGCCGGGCGTAAAGAGGCTGCACATGTCTGAGCTAAAGGCGCGTTCGGTGCCATGCTGACGCGTAACCCGATACTCCTCAGACGAGAGCTGCTCACGCCACTCGGCATCGGTCTTCTCTACTTTTTCAGGCGGTGTTGGATTGCCAGACTCGGCAAAGTTCACGATGTCATTCCATTTCAACATACAAAAGAATTCCTTTTGAAAATTAGCATACGGCTCTAGCGTATGATGGTGTTCAATTACACAACGTTTATATGAACATTCTACCGAAATCCCCTTTACGCGCCGTCGCTCTCTCATTGATTGCTATTTCTTTTACCGGAGCCGGGCTCTCTCATTTCATTAGTCCAGAGTTTTTTGTCGACATTATGCCGCCGTATTTGCCCGCTCATTTAGAGCTAGTGTATCTGAGCGGGGTGTTTGAGATCCTAGGCGGTTTAGGCGTCTTGCATCCCAAATGGCGCAAAGCTGCTGGAATAGGATTGCTCTTATTGTTGATAGCGGTGTTTCCGGCCAATATTCATATGGCGTTGCATCCAGAGTTGTTTGCTGAACTTCCAGCACTAGCTCTGTATTTGCGCTTGCCGTTGCAAGGTGTCATCGCCTGGTTAGTGTGGTGGGGCAGTGTGTCTCAGAATGCACAAACGTCGGTTTGAACTGGCTCTGAAACTCTTCATCGTAATGAAGCCGCTACAATTATTGCAAGGACTTAGATTTACCTCAAAATGACTAGACGCCCAAAGCTGTTACACGTTACAGATCTCTACTATCCGTCACAAGGCCGTATCTATTACGAAGAAGACTTGTATTTGTCACAGCAGCTTGGCCAGCACTTTGACCTTGTTTTGTGTCACCCCAAAACTGCGGCTGCTTATGTTGCTGATGTAGATCTGGTGCTATTCCGTAACACCGGCCCTGTGATGTACTTCGCAGCGGAATATGCTGCCTTCCGACAAACAGCCCAAGCGTGCAAGGCAAAAGTGTTCAATCAACTCACTGGCAAAGCAGATATGTTGGGCAAGCAATATCTGATCGACCTGTTCCAAGCAGAGTACCCAGTGATCCCATCCGTGGATTGTGCGCAAAACTTATCTCAGCTACCAACCGCAGACCGTTACATTACCAAACTGAAGCAAGGCGCAGACTCAATTGGGGTTGAGTTTGTCGCGCCAACTGCGCTGTATGAGATTGACTTTACCGGGCGGTTTGTCCAGCCCGTGGTCGACTTTGTGTATGAGGTGTCGTTTTACTTCATTAACCATGACTTTCAATATGCGCTGTATGCACCAAACCCCAAGGCGCGTTGGAAGTTGGTGCCCTACGCTGCCAGCGCTGAAGACTTAGCCTACGCTCAGCGCTTTATCGTGTGGAATGACATTGATTACGGTATTCAGCGCATCGATGCCTGCCGAATGCCTGACGGTTCACTGCTGCTGATGGAAGTTGAAGATATTAATCCGTACCTTTCGCTTGATTTACTACCCGCTGCTGAACGTGATGCATTTGTCCAACATCTGATTCATGCACTGTTATCTTTTGAGACGCTTTAGCCAGAACTGTTTATGAC
>JAHDIM010000104.1:7626-10043 GCA_020630805.1 Anaerolineales bacterium | reverse complement strand
CGAATATCCTCGACTGGAATAGCAATCGTGACATGTGGATGCGGGTCTTAGCCGCGCAGTCTGACATCCCAATAGCAGAGTGGAATTCCTTAATTTCCGAACTCGCGCCGCCAAACGAAGAGGCGTTGCGTCATTGGCTGAAAGACCGTGGCGTGTCTGGATATGCCGCCAATTTACTCGTGATGGAGTACTTTGGCTATCCAGATTTCCTAAGTGCCAATGCCGATGAACTCATCGATGGGCAGTACACAGACCGACAGCACTTACGACCGATTTATGATGCGATTATCCAAACGGTCAGCACCTTTGGCGACTTCACAATTCAGACCCGAAAGTCGTATGTCTCCCTAGTGACGCCGAAGCGTACATTTGCCCGAGTCAAACCCACAACTAAAAAGCGGGTAGATGTGGGCTTACGCCTCGCAAATCAGACTCCAGGTGGACGTTTGAAGTCTTGCAATTTTCAGAGCACAATGCAAGTGCGGTTTGAGCTTACTGACTTGGACGCACTGGATGAAGAAGCAATTGATCTACTCCGAGAGGCTTATAAGTACAATTGCTGAGTGACGCAGACGTTTATTAAGCGCCTAAACGGAGAAGCGACAAAGACACCCACCATCAAAAAGTCTGGGTTGAACTGAGCAATTATTTGCAAGACCTAAATTTGTTAGACTGCTACCCTTAGGCTATGTTCCAGTTACAAGATCGCCGCCGCTATTGGCACCACGCCCAGTTGGACATGCGCCTGATGATTGGTGCGCATGTCAATTATGCGTATCCGCGCCATACGCATGACCATTACGCCCTCTGCGTGGTGGATCATGGGTTGCAGTCCTTTACTCACAAAGGCACGAAATACTACACACCGCCGAACGGACTCATTCTCATCAACCCAGACATTGTGCACACGGGAGAACCTGCGAAAGCGCAGGGCTTTCGCATTCGAGCGCTTTATCCGACGTTGGAGCAGTTACAAGCCGTTGCGTCAGAACTGCAAGGTTGCCCCAGCACAGCGCCATTCTTCCAAAACGTCCGCATCGATGACACTCAAGCCACGCGGCACTTTCTGCAATTGCATCGAGCGCTAACGACAGATTCAGATCCCTTGGTGGTAGAGACCTTGTATTTCAATACAATGGCCTATCTGATTGAACACTATGCTGAGTTGAAACTGTCCCCACAAACCTTGGGCGACGAACGCCGCGCCGTTCAGCAGGCCATCGATTACATTCAATCAAATTACGGGGCACGCTTGGACTTGGCTGCTCTTGCCAGTGAAGTGGGCTTTAGCCGCTACTATTTTTTGCGGGTCTTTCATCAGACTGTGGGCATGCCGCCACATGCATATGTCCAAAATGTGCGTGTGCAGCGCGCGCAAGATCTCATTCGCCAAGGCGAGTCGCTAGCATCTGTGGCGCACGCGGTCGGATTTAGTAATCAAAGTCATTTGACGCGCAGTTTCAAGCGCTTTGTTGGGATTACGCCTGGCGCGTTTGCCAGCCAAATGGGAGCGCGATCATGACGCTGGAACTTGCCATCGCTTGGTTCTTCACGTTCTTTCCAATCACCATTAGCCCAGGGCCTGCAAATGTATTGCTGTCGTCATCAGCATCGCAATACGGGTCACAGCGAACGTTGCCATTGATGTGGGGCATCGTGACAGTATTTGCCGTGCAAATTGCAGTCGTGGCGCTCGGGGTTGGTGAGCTGTTGCTGCGCCAGCCAGCATTAGCAACTGGATTCAAGTATCTTGGTGCGGCGTATATGTTTTATCTGGCCTATAAGTTTTGGCGTTCGAAAGGTATGACTGGCGCTAGTGAAACCAAGCTTGGCTTTCGCGAAGGTGCCATTGTACAGTTCTTCAATTTCAAAGCCCTGACCGTGCCATTGATTATGTATACGCAGTTTCTGGACCCATCGACGTCTAGTCGTACAGCGTATATTGTGCTGACTGTCGCGCTTCTTGTGCTAATTGTGAGCAGCCTGCTGGCGTGGGTGTGGGGCGGTAGTTTGTTGCAGCGGTTCTTTCAGTCTGACTTTGGCGTCAAGTGGCAAGGTAAGATATTTGCGGCATTGCTGACGGCTGTAGGCATCTGGATGCTATTACGCTAAGTCTCAAGGAATAAATTGATGAACTTCGAAACCAAAATCGCAATTGTTGTCGCTGATGATCTGGTGATGTGGCAACGGCTGAATGTCGTCGCATTCCTCACGTCAGGCGTGATGGGGGAGACGGAGGGCATTATGGGTGAGCCCTACGAAGATGGCGCTGGCGTGAATTACAGCGCGCTTTGCATCCAGCCGATGGTGGTATTGAAAGCGCCGCGTGCGAAACTGCAGACGTTCTTGGCGCGGGCGCAGCGCAGTGATGTCAAATCGGCGATTTACATCGAAGATATGTTTTCAACCGGACATGA
>JAHDIM010000104.1:2919-7526 GCA_020630805.1 Anaerolineales bacterium | reverse complement strand
ACGGACATGCTAGTGTCAGCGGATTATATGGAAGCTAAGTCTCCGCGTGAAGTCTGGCTAGTCGTTGGCGAGCATTCAGACAAACACTGGTTTTACTTATGCTGTGATGCTGCTAGCCCTCACTATGGCTGCGTTGCAGATGGCGAAGATACGTCACCTTGGAACGTGTACGGCGATGTTGATATTGATTTCAAAACGTTTTCAGAGTTTTTGACGTTTTTATGCAGACCAACGGAATGAAGGTTAGATCCCCATGACGCAAGAATATTTTTACGATTTTCGACTCCATGACACGCCGTGTGGATACAGCTATCTGCGAGTAAGTGCAGATCAGTTGCTCAGCGTCACGCGCTTTCGCATTTCAGACGATGAGATCTATACCAATCGCTTCGCGCTAAAGCTTGATGATGACCGAGTCATTGCGCTGAAATATGGCGATCAAGATTGGGTTGACTTTGTGTTTCCAAAAGGTCACTATCCTAGCTGTGCCTATCCTCTTTTGCTCCCCAAGGTGACAACTGAGCCGTTTGACTACATTCAGGTTGCTGAATCAGAGTTATCAATTGTGGGTCCAACGAGTCTGTTGCGTGAAGGCGATGACATTGTTGAAATGCAATCTGGGAAAGTAATGCGGCGCTTCACAATGAAAGCCGGTATTCCTGTTCGCATCGATTGGGGTGGTGCGATCTCGGTACTTCACGAAAGCGCAGCGGCGTCTGCGCAAGCCAGTGGTCTCACCTTTACGCTAGCACCGTGACTATTCATTTCATTACGGGGGCTTCTGGCGTTGGAAAAACCACGCTGGTGCAGGCGTTGCAAGAAAAATACGCTGGTCACGACAGCCTCGTCTGTATGCATTTTGATTCGGTCGGGGTTCCCGCAACTGCGGACATGATTGCGGAGTATGGATCCCCCTCAAATTGGCAAAAGCAGCAAACGTTTGACTGGATTGAACGGCTAATTGCCCTAGACGCTGAAACGATCATCTTTGAAGGGCAAGTCAATCTTGATTTCATCAAAGAGGGGTTTTCACGGGTAGCGTTTACAGACTATACCGTCACGCTGCTGGACTGCGACGTCGCCACAATGCAGGCCCGCCTGTCGCAACGTGGTTCGGACGACTTGTTTACGCCTGACATGATCAACTGGCTTGCGTATTTGCGTAACCAGGCAGTTGAGCGAGATGTGGATATCATCGACACCAGTCAACTGTCGGTCGAGGAAATTATTGTGCAGCTGAATCTGCCCGACCTCTAGTCTAGACATTGACCGTTGTTTTATCAGCGCAATCTACCGCGCTGATCAGCAAAAATGTCCGCTTCTACAGTTTCGGACGCTCATACTCGTGTTGAACTATACACTTCTCTTGGATTGGTCGAAGATTAGCTGTCGAGGTGATGCAACTAAATGAGAGTCAAAATTGTCCTGTTGAGCATTAGCGTGTTCTTGTGTGCTTGTGCTCAAGCCACGTCTACTGCTGTGTCACAGCCCTCTCTGTCTACTGCACATCAAGAGCAGCCAGCCGCACTCTCCATCGCTGACACTACTCCAATCACTGCATCTCAAACGCGGTATTACATTGATCCGAATCGAAGTCTTGCGCAGTATTCTGTAAACGAAGTGCTGCTAAGTTCGTTTGAAGGTCGACACATTGTTGGCACAGTCGCGGCGGATTTTGGAGGAGAGATCCTCATCGATTGGGAGACCCCAGCGAACAGCCGCGTTGGCGAAATCCAGATCAATGTGCAGGAGCTTCAGTCAGATAGCAAGCTCCGTGATAAACGCTTGCGGACAGCTTATCTCGAGTCAGACACCTTTCCAATTGCGGCCTTTGTTGCTGATCATTCCGCAGTTGAATTTCCAAAGACGCTTTCTTCAGGTGCGGAGGTCCGCTTTACCTTGCCCGGCAATTTAGGTATCCGTGATGTTGTCCAACGCGTGGAATGGGAGGTAGCTCTGACGGCTCATGCAGATGAAATTGTCGGGTCAGCCTTCACTGAGATTCAGATGTCCGACTTTGATCTTGGTCCGATCAAGCTGATTGGGTTGCTTGAAACTGACAACACAATGCAACTCTCGCTAGACTTCGTTGCCACGACGACACCTGCGGATCTTATTGATAATCCGCTTCTACAGGAGGCTGCTGCGGTAGCATCGGTTTCCAGTGCACCTGACTTCTTCAATGATGTCGCGCCGATTTTAGAAGCGAATTGTGTCGCTTGTCATAGCCCCGGTCAAATTGGGCATAGTATCTATGCCTTGGAAACGGTTGCAGATGCAGTCGCAGTCGCAGACGATCTGGCGTTTGTTGTGGAGACGGGCTACATGCCGCCGTGGCCGGTAAGTGATAAAACGCCAGCGATTTTGCATGAACGCAAATTGGATAATGCTGAAATTCAAACAATTGTGGACTGGGCTAGAGCGGGGGGCAAGATCGACGGTAGCTTAGAGACACCGCTCACGGCAACTGTGCTGCAATCTGACTCTATACGCAGTGATGTTGTGATGCGTTTACCAGCGCCGTATACGCCACATACAACTGTAAACGATGTTTACCGCTGCTATATGTTTGACCCACAGCTCACGGAAGCACGCTACATGACAGGGTTTCAAGTCATCCCAACTAACCTTGCAGTTGCGCATCATTTGACCAGTGAAATCCTGCCGCGCAGTACGGCCCTAGCGGATGTGCAACGCCTTGAAGCGCATGATTCAGAACCAGGTTGGACTTGTCCTAATAACACCTCAGGTGTAGCCGCTGGATCATTTGGGGACGGCATGGAACTGAGTAATCGGCCCGCTTGGACTCCCGGAACCTATGCCCAACTCTTTCCGGGAGGGTATGGCGTTCGCTTGGCAAAAGATAGCGTCTTTATTATTCAGATGCACTACAACACCAGCGGCGGCACTGGGCCAGACCAGACCGAACTGCATTTGCAACTCGCACCACTGGATGCTTCCATTAGGCCGATGGCAGGCTACGATATGTATGCGCCGGTTGAAATTCCCTGTCCGGCAGGGCTAGAGACACCACAGTGTGCGCGTGAATCAATCGTGGGAACTCCAAATTCGGATCCAACGTTGGCAAAATCGTTATTGGGGCGCTGCGGACGAACCTTAGATGACTACCGCAGCCAACCTGCAGACAATGTGCGCTCAGACTGCCTGTACGAAATCGACATCGACGGTGAAATTGTCATTGCGTCTGCGCATATGCACGAGTTGGGAAAAGGCTTCAACCTCACACTGAATCCAGACACACCACAAGCGCAGACAATTTTAGATATTGACCATTGGGATTTTGCTTGGCAAGGCACCTACAGTTTTGCAACGCCTATTCCGGTCAAGGCTGGTGATCGTGTCAAACTGACCTGCGTGTGGGACAACTCTCCGGTTGTCAGTGAGGCTGCCAATGCGTCTAATCTTGATAGCCCGTTTGCACGACGTTTGGCGCAGGGCGTAGCTTTGTTGACGGGCGTGCGGCCGGTGTTCGCGCATGATGAGATTGATGAACGTGCCTATCGCTATGTGTCGTGGGGCTATGGCACTGGTGACGAAATGTGCATTGGGTCATTATCGTTTGTACCAGCGGTAGGAACGCTGAATATTGAAACGCCAATGCACGTGGTGACGCCGCCGCGCATTGGGAGGCTCATTATTTTGTTTGCGATAGTCCTCGGAATGGTTGCTACAGTGGCCTATTTTAGTTGGCGAAAGCGAACTGTCTAAGTGCCTCTCACCAGCGGCCGTGATGGCGGTTCAATAGCGCTTAGGAAGTTGAATGGTCAGTGATTGGTAAATCTACGCAAAATATATCAGAATCAACGCATAGCGCTTTGGCTTGCCAAAACTGGCGTGACAACAGCAATCATTAGTTCTGGAGTGACATGATGCATCATGTCGCTCCAGAGGTGCAAAGGCACTACAGGACCCAACATGACTCCAGAAGAAAATCGCAAACTTGTTGACGATATGTATGCCAGCATGAATCAAAATGAAGTTGGCGCAATGAAACCTCACTGGACCCGCAATATGGTCTGGGCTGGTCCGGCAGGCATTGGTACAAAACATGGTGTTGAGCAATTTGAAACAGAAGTGCGCCGTGATTTTATTCGTTCCTTTCCAGACAAAGTCGGTGAAGATATAGTCCGTCTTTCAGAAGGAGATTGGGTGGCTGGTACGGGCTATCAGGACACCACGTTTGCAGAAGACTGGCTTGGCATCCCTGCTAACGGGCAGCAAGTGCGTGTACGCTACATGGACTTTTGGCGCATTGAAGAGGAAGACGGCGTGCGCAAACTCAGCGAAAATCTCGTGTTGATTGATATCCTAGGCGTTTTGGAGCAAGCTGGGTATAACGTCAATAATGTGCTCAAATTTGTTGGTTCGAAATCGCCAGAATTTTTTGATAAAGCCGTAGCTGAGTAGTCAATAATTGTTCTTGAAGTAGCACGAACAAAAAGGGATCCGGAGCATAGTCTTAGCTATAGCTCGATTGTCAGACATACGAAACAGCTCAGAAACGCTGAGCTGTTTTTGCTTAAGGTGGAGATATTTTCAAGAAATTGACATAGATCTATTAAGGGTGCCGAAATAACTACGATGGA
>JAHDIM010000104.1:0-2819 GCA_020630805.1 Anaerolineales bacterium | reverse complement strand
GTGCTGACGCCTAAGGCTTGTCCAATTTCATCGCCTGCCACACGTTTGGTGATGAGCGTGTTGATGGACGGCAACTGCATGGTGTAGCCTAGTGTGCCAGGGAACAGACCCAGCGCGATAAACAAAAAGCCCACAAATCCTGCGCCAGCTTCACTTGGCAACAGCGCAATTTGCTGAGTGACTGCGCTAACGTCAGTCAATTGCGACAGCTCTGCGATCATGGCTGACTCTGAGAACCAAGGGACCGCTTGCTGGGGCGTGAATGCGCCAACTCCGAATCCAATTGCACTCAGTACAAAGCTTGCTAGCAATACCCAGTATTCACCAAATCGTTGCACCCAGCGCCCGACGTATACCCCTTGAATAACCATTAGGGTAATGCCAAAGACGCCGAAGAAGATGGCGTTATTGGCACTGTTGAACCCAATTCGGTTCAACGTGAATAAAGCGAATATCGATGTGAACATGCCAAAGATGAACTGCGTTGCAAAGGCTAAGCTGTAGAGCGGACGCAGTTCGGTGGAGCGAAACCCGTCTGCCAGAATTTGATAAATCGGTTGCTTCTTTTCAGCCGGCTTGCGATTTTCAGGTGCCAACGTTTCTCGGAATAATGTGATTGTCAAAATGATGCTGAGCAATGAAAACCCAGCGGCAACAAAGGCTGGTGCGGCGTAATTGTTTCCAGACAGCCGCAGCACGACTCCGCTCAAGACTGGGCCAAAGACAAACCCCATTCCAGAGGCCGCGCCGACTAGACCAAGCCCTTTGGCGCGATCATCCGCTGAGGTCATGTCGCTAATGGCCGACTGGACAGTCGAATTGTTAGCGCCAGTAATGCCGTCTAACGCGCGGGCAATGAACAAAAAGATCAATGAAGGAGCAAACCCTGTGAGTAGCAGACTGCCAAAGGTGCCAATTTGTGCAATGGTCAAAATTGGTTTACGGCCAAAACGGTCTGACAAATTGCCTAACGTGGGGGCGAAAAGTAATTGCGCAAGGGCATAGCTCATGGCAAAGAAACCTACGACAGATGGCGGGGCGCCAAAGGCCAATGCATAGAACGGCAAAATTGGCAGAATGATGGTGAAGCCCATCGAATCCACAAAGGTGATGATCAGAATTGGGAGCAATTGGCGAAATGAGAGCGCTTGTTTTTCTACTTGCATAAATTGAAATGTGATTGCCTTACTGCTATGTTGACAATGTAAACGTAAGTGTAGCGCGACTCTGTTTACATTGTCAACATGCTGTGACAAAATTGTTTCAAGGTAAACTGTGAGCAGCTATGCAAGAACCTGATTCTCAAATTTCAACTTCTTATCACCATGGTGGATTGCGAGACGCCCTAATTGCCGCTGGGCTTGATATTCTCAATGAAGAGAATGTGATGGGCCTTTCCTTGCGCAAGGTGGCCAAGCGGGCCAATGTTAGTCATGCTGCGCCTTACCGACATTTCAAGGACAAACAACATTTGCTGGCAGGGATTGCAGAAGAAGGGTTTCGCGCGTTAGCACAAGGTATGACAGCCGTCTTAGATGCATATGGAGATAATCCACGTCAAGCAATATTGCAGATGGGTCATCATTACATCGCATTTGGGGTTGCACATCCGGCACAATTGAGCCTGATGTTTAGTGATTTGCTTGGCTGGGGTGAAAGTGAGTCCTTAGGGGAGGCCGCTGGCGAAACCTTTGAACTGGTTGTGCGAATGATCACGCTGGCGCAAACGGCAGGAGTCGTAAAACAAGGCGACCCTGAACAGTTAGCGCGGGCGCACTGGGCAATGGCGCATGGCTTAGCGATGCTGGCAAAAGAAGGCTTTTTGTCAGGTGAAGACGGAGAATATGATCAACAAAAATCGACCCAAGCACTTGAAAACTTGCTTGTTGGTATGGAGGAATAAAGACAGATGACAACAGAATTTAACATTCCCAAAATTGGATTTGGCACATACCAGCGGCTTGATGACGAAGCCTATCGCACCGTCACGGACGCGCTTGAAGTTGGCTATCGGCATATTGACACGGCAGAAGGATATAACAACGAAGAGTTTGTCGGCAAAGCGATTGCGGATAGCGGCATTGCGCGCAGTGATCTGTGGATTACAACGAAAGTGGGACCACGTAGCCTTGGTCCGGGAAAAGTTAGCGCCGCAGTTGAAACCTCACTTGAAAAGCTACGGACGGATCAAGTAGATTTGCTGCTGATCCATTGGCCATCACCGAAGAATGAAATTGAAGCAGAGGTGTATCTAGAACAGCTTGCTGAGGTCTACGATGCAGGTTTAGCTGCGCACATTGGCGTGTCAAACTTCACCATCCACTTCATGGAAAAAGCCTTCGCTGTTTTGGGGGATCGACCCATTCGCACCAATCAGGTTGAAATCCATGCTTATCATCGTAACCGTCCAATTGTGGACTATTGTGAAGCCAAAGGTATTGTCATGACCGCTTATTCACCCTTGGCAAAAGGCGCTATTGCAGACGATGCTACGCTGAACAAGATTGGCGCTGTACACAATGCCACAGGCGCACAAGTCGCGTTGGCTTACTTGTTAGCGGAAGGGCACATTGTAATTCCAACCTCAACCAACAAAGGCCGTATCGCGCAGAATTTTGCGTGTACAGAAATTACACTGTCAGAGGCTGAACTTGTCACCATTCGCCAACTGGACGAAGGGCGTCGGATTGTAAATGGCCCGTGGTGTCCGACGTGGGATGAGTAGTTCTGTCTAAGTTGTAAACAAACCCTAACCAATGAAAATTACTGACCACAGTTATACCAACACAGATGCTGAATATAATCGTATTAAGCATCTA
>JAHDIM010000103.1 GCA_020630805.1 Anaerolineales bacterium | reverse complement strand
ATCCATGTGCTGACGCTGTATATGGGTCCCCGCCTCCGCGAGGACGACACTGTAATTACCCAAGAAGAATTCAGGGAACTTAGTTTACAAAGCAGTAAACCCTGTAAGTGAATTGTTACCTATTGAGTTTAACACTCTGGGATTGAGTTGCAGTTCGGCTTAGCTGGCGCTAAGGCTTATGGAGGTCGGTGCTAGCGCTCATCCGTGAAATTGGTGACTAAATCTTAGACTGCTTCATCTTTCATAAAAACACGGCATTTTATCGAGCTGAATCCGGGCACTCTGTGTAATTGACGCGAATTTTCTGCTTGATATTCGCGTGCCCAAAAGGACTGGTTATCCATTTAGATTGCTAGACTTAGACAAAGATTGTGAAACTCGTATCCAGAACTGAGGCTAAGTAGTACCTATCTACAGCGGTTTCCATTCCAAATCCCAAGGCGCCAAATTTATTTACTTACGCCAGTCAAGTCTCTATCTTCCATTTCCCACCCATGAAGAAGCGCAGCGGCCATTTTGCGACTTTGCCAGCAGGCTTGCCTTGTGCGTGGTACTCCCGGATCAACTAACAATACGCAGCACGATGCATGTTCAGCCTATCGGCAGTCAACACTGATGCCTCAATAATTCCAGACTGTCCCGTCCGCTAAGCGGGTCACTGGATGAAACCCTTGCTCGTACTCATATTGCCCTGCCAGCGCTTCATCAAAATCCACACCCAATCCCGGTGCGTCGCTGACGTAAAAGAGACCATCTTCCAGTTTGTGCTCGGAAGGAAAGAGCGCATCGCATTCTGGCGTCCCCAGCACCAGATATTCTTGAATGCCAAAGTTTGGTGCCCACACGTTCAGATGATGTTGAGCCGCCATTGAAATAGGAGAGTGACTTGGCGCACCGTGGAATCCCGTCCGTACATGATGCAACCCAGCGAGATCAACAATCCGCTTTACGTGGGTAATACCACCGGCATAGGTGACCGCAACCCGAATGAAATCAATCAGCTCTTGTTGAATGAGTTGATGACAGTCGTAAATCGAATTGAACACTTCGCCAATGGCAATCGGAATTGTGGAGTGCTGCCGCAGCAGCCGTAGTGATGCCTGATCTTCAGCGGGGGTGGGATCTTCCAGCCAAAAGAGATTGAAAGGCTCGATTGTTTTCGCAAATGCAGCAGCTTCACGCGGTAACAAACGATGATGGACATCGTGCAAAATTTTCAGGTCATCCCCAAACCGCTCCCGAATTCGCTCGAACACGGTTGGCATATAGCGGACATATTTGTCGGTATCCCAAATTTCTTCTTTGGGCACCGAGCCTGTGAAGCTGGTGATGAAATCCTTATCTGTTGCGCCCTTGCTACTCACCCCGTAGCTTTCCTGCGGCATCCCTGGAATGCCACATTGCACGCGCACTGCCTTATAGCCTTGTTCAACGTAATTCGCGATTGAATCGAGTAGATGCGCAAGATCTGCGCCGGTGGCATGGGCATACACCAGCGCCCCTTCACGGCTTTTCCCGCCAAACAACTGATACAGCGGTAAGCCAGCGATTTTTGCTTTAATGTCCCATAGTGCCATATCAATCGCACCAAAGGCGGCCATCGCAATCGGTCCCCGCCGGAAGTATGCCCCCCGATAAAAGTATTGCCAGATGTCTTCAGACTGGCGTGGGTCTTTCCCAATGAGGCACTGCACCAAATAATCCTTCAAATAGGCCGCCGTGAGCGTTTCCCGATTATTAAGCGTCGCATCGCCCAGACCATAGATACCTTGGTCTGTCATTATTTTCAGCGTCACATAGTTCTTCTTTGGGCCGCCAATAAATACTTTTGCGTCAGTAATTTTCAAGAGAGTTCCTTACCTTTGTGTGGCGTATGTCATAGATGATCGGTCAGTAGAGCAGCGCAAGTTTACGCCAATGCATGACTACTCATGTAAATGTCTTCTACACAAAATGCCACCATCGCACTCAAGTTACTACGGCATCCCAGCCAGTGCCTGCTTCCCATGGCTCCATTGTCGGGGCGACTGTCCATACATGCGTTTGAATTCGCGACTGAATTGTGAGGTACTCACATAACCGACTTCTAACGCGGCTTCGTTGACTGTCATTCCACTCGCAATTTTCATGGCCGCGTTGTTGAGCCGCAACGACTTTGAAAACTGGATCGGTGACATAGTCGTCGCCTGTTTGAACTTGCGATGAAACACCGCCCGGCTCATGCCTACCTGTGCCGCAAGTTCATCAATCGTCACGGTTTCATCTAAATGTGACGACAAATATTCAATTGACCGCGCAATTTCATTGCCAACCCCAAAGGCGCGTCGCGCAGATTGCCCAGCGTCACCTTTCAAAATAGCATAGTACAACTCACGTAACCGACTGCCACCAAGCACTGCGATATCTGCTGGATCATCGCCCAATTGCAATAGCCTTAACAGTGCATCCGTGAAGGCATCATCCCAATTGGCGAGAGCCAGGCCTTGTGGAACCTCTGTCGCCTTAGGCTTGCGGATTGCACCAGTAGTGCGCTCCATTTCAATCGACAGTTCGGTCATGACGCGCGTATCTAAGGTAATAGACACGCCCAACAATGGATTGTCTAGAGAGGCATTGGGCGTGCCAGCCTCTACTGGTAGCGACACGGCACAACACAGGTATTGGCTGCTGTCATAGATATAGGTTTTGCCATCCAAAATGGCTTCCTTCGCCCCGCTCACAATTGCCACGACCGTTGGTTCATAGACAACTGGCACACAAGGAACGGGATCAGTGACCTTAAACAACGTCACCCCTTTCACCCCAGTTGCGGTCAATCCGTTCTGTTTAACTCGCGTTTCTATGAGATGTTTGATTTTCTGTTTGCTCATGCTCTAAATTTAGCATCGCAAAAGGCACATTTCAACCAATTTGAGACGATTAGGCATATTTTCAGGAGTATTTCGCCTAGTTTTGAAAAATCTTGAGATTTATAGTTATGTTATCTCTGAAGATAGCAGATGCGCTATGCACTCGAAGATAGAAACACAACCGTCGATGCTAAGTTTGGATCGATGGTCAAACAAGCTTCTATCCTCTATCGCCTCTCATCTATCTAGAAATACTAGGAACACAAACAATGACCAACAATCCATTTGGCCCCCAAGGCTGGACACCTGACCACATCGGTTCCCTCGCGGGAAAAACTTACATCATCACCGGGGCCAATAGCGGTACGGGTTTGGAAGCCTCCCGCATATTCCTGTCTAAAGGCGCACGCGTGGTGATGCTGAACCGTAATCCTGACAAATCCGCTGCGGCAATTGAAAAGATCAAGAAAGAATTTGGCAATGACGCTGACGTGACCTTCATCCGCATGGACTTGGCAGATCTAGCGTCCGTGCGACAAGCCGCAGCGGAAGTCCTGCACATCGTTCCACAAATTGACGCACTGATTTGTAACGCTGCGATTGCGCAAGTGCCCACACAGAAGTTCACTGTCGATGGGTTTGAAAGTCAGCTTGGCACCAACCATTACGGCCACTTCGTGCTGTGTGGCATGCTTTTTGACCGCATCGAAGAGTCAAAAGGCCGAATAGTGGTTGTCGCTAGCCTTGGCTACAAGATGGGACTAAAAACAATTCAGTTTGATGACATGAATTGGGACAAAAACTACAACGCCAACAGCGTCTACAGTCAAAGTAAATTGGCCCAAATGATGTTTGCTTATGAACTCCAAGACAAAGTCAAAGCGTCAGGCAAAAACGTTGAAGCGTACGTTTGTCACCCGGGAGCATCTGCAACATCGCTAATTGAAACCAGCGGCAGCACCATGATGAAGCTTATCTATCGCCTAATGATGAAAACACCATTGGTTCAGTCTGCTGAACTCGGTGCTTACCCTGAGGTGATGTGTGCAACCGAAGAAGGATTGGAACAGCGGGCATTTTACGGGCCAACGAAACGCATGGAATCGACCGGCCCTGTCGGCATCGGAACGCTTGAACCCTATGCTTACGACAAGGCTGTCATGACCAGGCTTTGGAAGGTATCAGAGGAAGCAACTGGGTTCGTGTGGTCATTAGGCTAGCTAGTGTAACAAACCCTTCTACGCGAAGCGACCGCACCCACCTAACCAGAACCTAATGCCGAAGCGTCAAAGGAATCGAGCGCGCGGCTTAAGCAGCGGTTATATAAGAATAATTTTAAAACTAAGTGTTTCGCAACAAAAACTCAGAAATAAATCGAACAATTGCGCGCGAAACCTTCAGTAAAAACCAGATCTACCGCTGAATTTATTTCAGAAACCTTTCTGAACACACTAATAAATAGTGCGTTCAGAAAGGTTTCAAGCGTTTTGAAGTTAGCTCAGAGTGACCCAAGTGTCATCCTCGCGGAGGCGGGGATCCATACACATAGGCAGCACATGGTTTCCCGCCTTCCCCAACTGCTCGAGGACAGGTCGCGGGAATGACGCTTCGAGTTGACGGAAAAACTCCAGAAAGCTTTCTGAACAATGTAATAAATTATGGAGAAATAGAGAATGCTTGGAATTAGTGATACTGAAAAAAACAAAATTTTTGTTACGATGAACGCGACCTTCAAAAATGAAGAGAAGTGTAGAGCAGCAATGGAAACAATAGTTACGGACGCCCACGCTGCATACGGTGTTAATTCTCATTTTTGGTTCAGAAGTAAAGATGGTAAATCTTTATTTGTACTTGAACAATATGCAGATGAACTGGCATTAAGAAAAGCGATAAGGCGCTTCACATCTGCGCGAATTGCCTTTTTTAGGTCTATAAAAGTGGTTGATGTCGCAGTTTATGGAACTGTATCTAATATGATCAGAGTGATGTTTGCGCCTCTTAGACCGCAATATATGGATTACTATGGCGGTTATTCAAAGACTGTAACTGAAGCCAAAGACGCTGGGATCAAGAATTTTGAAAGGAACAGAATTCTTATTGCTACAAATGCACGCATTAGAGATGAAGAGAAGTGTAATGTAGCAATGAAAGGATTAGTTGAAGATGCATACGCTGAATCTGGCACTAACTCTCATTTTTGGTGCAGAAGTAAAGACGGTAAGGCTTTATTTGTACTTGAACAATATGCAGATGAGAAGGCGCTAATTGAACATCTTATGGCCAATCCAACTTCGAGAACTGCCTTTTTTGAATCTGTAGAAGTAAGTGATGTCAACATCTACGGAACTGAGTCTGATAAGACTAAAGAGGTATTTGGCTCTCTTAATCCCGCGTATATGACTTATTACGGAGGTTATTCAAAGTAAAAGCAGCACTGCTTAACGCGATGCGCATGCGCCACACCTTGGTGTGGCGCTCCACCTAAATTCACCCTAACCTATCCACGGTCTTTCAAAATCTGTTGGGCAGCCAACTTCCCCGGTCCCCCCATGACGCAACCGCCAGGGTGATTGCCAGATCCACATTGATAATAACCCGCCAACGGCGTCCGATATTGGTTCCAACCCGGTGCTGGTCGATTGAAGAACATTTGGGACGCAAATAGCTCACCGTGGAAAATGTTGCCTTCGCTAATGCCCACAATCCGTTCAATATCTAGCGGCGTCACCACTTCGCGATGCAAGACAAGGTCATGGAAACCGGGAAAGATTTCATTGATGGTGTCTTGCACAATATCGCCGAGGGTGTCGCGTTCAGTGTCCCAGTCACTGTCCGCAAGGTGATAAGGGGTATACATCACGAAACACGACATAATGTGCTTGCCAGCAGGAGTCATGTCCGGATCAATGGTCGATTGAATACAACCATCAATGAAAGGCCGCCGGCTAATGCGCCCCGCCAGCGCGTCTTGAAAGGCTGCTTCTAAGTAGTCCATTGTCGGCCCGATGTTGGTAAAGCCTTGGAAAATATCGGTGCGCCCTTCTAAGCCAGGGTAAGACGGTAGGTCAGACAACGCAAAGTTGACCTTAGACGCCGCCCCTTGGAATTTAAAGTCGCTGATCGCTGAGACCAGGTCGGCAGGCATCGTGTCCGGTTCGACCAAGTCCATAAACGTGCGGCGTGGATCGAGTGAACTGACGACAACATCGGCCGAGATGATTTCTCCACTGGCAAGTTGCACGCCAACGGCCTTGCCATTGTCTTCGATGACTTTCTCAACGGCAACATCGCATTCAACAGTGCCCCCCAATGCTTCGTACGCCCGACGCAACACTTTGGTAAAGCCGCCATTTCCTTCTTTATGAAAGCCCCACGACCCAAAGACACCATCACGTTCGCCCATTACATGTAGGAGGTAAACCAAGCCAGACTCTTTGGAGTAGGGGCTGCACATCGTCCCGATGATGCTGCTGGACGACATATAACCTTTGACTAGGTCGGACTCAAAATAGTCATTCAAAATATCGGCAATGCTGCCAGTGTAAAAGCGTTGGATCATCTCTTGGACATCTGGATCCAGCCCTTCCATATATTCGTTGAATGCGGCCATGTCGGCTTTGTCTTCGGGCGCATCGCTATACGGGTTTGGTGGCACCTTGTCCATGAGCGGTTTCATAGCATGCTGCACGCGGCCCAGCATATGCGCGTAGTCATCATAGGCTTCAGCATCTTCAATAGAATGCCGTGCAATCTCGTGATAATTCTGATAGTGATCATCACCAAGAAAAATATACTCGCCGTCCGCATTAGCATGGAAGCCGTTGGGCATCGGCAGCGTCATCATGCCGTGATCGGCCAGATTAAGGTCTTGCACAATATCAGGCCGAATGAGGCTCAGCGCATAGGAAAACGTAGTGAACTTGAAACCAGGAATCAATTCTTCCGTAATCGCCGCCCCACCGATGAACGGTCGGCGTTCCAAAACCAATACATCTAAGCCAGCTTTGGCTAAATAGGCGCCATTGACTAAGCCGTTATGACCACCGCCAATGACAATTGCATCGTATTTTCTATTCGTTGACATTATGCGTGCCTCGCTGTTTTTCGGGCAGGATTGAAGAATGGTAGTTCGACCACGCGCGACAAGACGTATTGTGGCTGACGGATGATCGAGATTTCAAGATCAACCTCCGTGCCGGGTTCACACAAATCGAGTGGTAATTTTGCAATTGCCAAGTGTTGCTTGCGCAGTGATGACCAAATAAAGCTACTTGCGTAACCGGCATATTGCCACGGAATATCAGAACGGCGGTAGATGCTCATCGTATCTTGAACAATGACTCCGTCTTTCGGCGTCATCACGCCCGCTTCACGGTGCAATCGATCATAGTCGCGCCAGTCCACCGCCAGCCCAACCGTCTTCCAGCGGCTGCTGCCGGTGGCAATTTCTTCCTCAATAGCAGCACGACCAATAAAGTCACGGTCATCTGTGCGGAGATTTTTGAACATCCACCCCCAGCCTAGCTCATGCGGGGTCTCACGTTGCGCGTCTGTCCACGCGAAACGCGCATTGTGGAAGTCCACATCAATGAGAAGTAGCCCCGCTTCGATCCGTGCAATCGCAAGTGCTGTTGAGCCAATCGGGGTGAGGTTATAGCCTTTACCAGCGTTCCAAATCGCATCAAACAACGTGAGAGCGTCTTCTGCTTTTACCCAAATCTCATAGCCAAGGTCACCAGTAAACCCAGTGCGAGAAATGGTGACATCGACACCAGCCATTTGCGTTTGCGTCAGTCGGAAGTATCGCAGTTTGGCAACATCGTCTGACAGCTGCCCCAGCGTTGTCAGCGAGTGTGGGCCTTGAATTGCCAACAAACCGTATTGTGAGGAAACGTCTTCAATGCTGACATCAAAACCTTTGGCACACTTGCGGAAATAACGCAGATTAGGCTCTGCTGTAGTGAGCCAATATTCATTGGCTGCGACACGCATGATGACGCCATCTTCCATGACGTAGCCAGCTGCATTGCACCAAATGGTGTACTGTGCTTGTCCAACGCGGCATTTGCGGATGTCCCTTGCCATTACATAAGCCAAATACGCTTCTGCGCCAGCGCCAGAAAACTTATATTTGAATAAAGGGGAAGTGTCGAATAATGCGACTGAATTGCGGGTCGCGTAATATTCAGTCAAGTCTGAATACTGGTAGCGCGGGGCAGCGAGATATCCCGCCCAGTGCTGCCAAATTTCAGATTGGTTAAGCGGTTCCAAGCGCTCATGAAACGGAGTGCGTTTCACCATAATGGTCTCCTAGCTGTGTGGTTTAGTGTGTGGCCAAACTAGGCCGTGGTTCGTTAGGATTGTAATTGCGCGGCGCGATATGCACAACAATAATTTTTCAAGATTGACACGCCAGTTGAACAGCACTTTGGGAGAACTTGCAATAAGAAGACGCCTTTTATAGCACAAGTGCAGTGTTCAATACGCTCTGTGTAACTGCAAGCAAGTCAACAATGCTGTACTAATTTAGTTGTTATAAAATCTCGCTGGTACTAAGTTTTGACTAGCACATAGGTTAGCAAGCTATCCATCTAAAAAAGTCGCTCTGGGTATTCATCCCTTACAATTCAACAATGTGGAAAAACCGTCGTCCAATACTTTTCTCTTTCGCTTGTTGTCTCTTTTCGTTATTGATCGGCGCTTGTGGATCCATGTCGTCTCGTGAACAACAACCGACTGCAGCGGCTGCTATTAGCAATGAAAGCCACACGCATGAAGCAGAGCAAGATAGTACGGAGGGCCATAAAGACAACAACAGCACTGAGGCTGAGGAGTATCGAGAGTTAGGTACACATGCACACGGAGTCGCTGAGCTGCTCATCGCACTTTCGGGCAATGACATCGCTATTGAGCTAAGAAGCCCGGCATTCAATATACTCGGGTTCGAGTACGCCCCAAAAACAGATGCAGAATTCGCACGTCTAGATGGCAGTATTACACTATTGGAAGCAGCGTCATTTTTAGAATTCAATGCTGATGCTGATTGCCAGTTAGCCTCTGCTGAAATTACCCAGACAACGCAAGATACTACGCTAAGTCATTCCGACTTTGATGCAATATATCGTCTAGACTGTGCTCAGCCAGACCGCATTGCTTTACTTGACGTGAGTCGCCTCTTTGAGACGTTCACAAATATCGAAAGGATAGATGTTCAATGGGTGTCAGATACGCAGCAATCTGCTGCTCAGTTATCGCCAGAACGCCCAGTCCTTGCGTTTAAGTAGTCTGAATACCGCTCATGCATAATCCTATTCTGCAGCTCAAGGAAGTTCGCTTTCGTTGGCCAAAGCAATCGACAGATTTACTGTATATTCCGCATTTGAGCATACAAAAAGGGCAACATCTTTTCATTCAAGGCCCTAGTGGAAGTGGCAAGACAACGTTGCTCAATTTGCTCACCGGGATTAACGTGCCTCAGTCCGGATCAGTGACTATTTTGGGCAACAACTTAGCGCAATTGAGTAATATGCAGCGTGACCAATTTCGAGCCGATCATTTAGGCGTGATCTTTCAACAATTCAATTTGCTGCCCTATCTTTCTCTGGTTGAAAATGTACTGCTTCCGTGCGGATTTTCAAAACGCAAAAAAGCAAACGCCAGCGACTTACAAGTCACAGCGAGGGATCTGCTACATCAGTTGAATATTCCGACAGACTTATTCAATAAGCCTGTCACGCAATTAAGCGTGGGCCAGCAACAACGCGCAGCCGTCGCGCGTGCGCTCATTGGGAACCCAGAAATTGTAATTGCAGACGAGCCAACGTCTGCATTAGACAGCAATAACCGTGACCGCTTCCTAGAATTACTGTTTCAAGAGGCCGACATACATGGTAGCACCCTCATTTTTGTTAGCCACGACGCGCAACTTGCCGAACGGTTCCCACGTCTTGTTAGCCTTCCTGAGCTGAATCAAGCCCCAGTGTTGTCAACATGACCCTCGTTCGCATCGTATTGAAGAGTGCTTGGCATCGTCGGCTAAGCTTGGTCTTAACAATCTTCTCAATTGCCATTAGCGTGTCGCTTTTATTAGGTGTTGACAAGATTCGTAAAGAGGCCAAGAACAGTTTTATCAACACTATTTCGCAGACAGATCTGATTGTAGGTGCCCGCACAGGCCCCATCAATCTGCTGCTTTACAGCATTTTCCACGTTGGCAATGCAACCAATAACGTCACATGGGAGTCGTATGAAGAAATTGCAGCGTTAGCTGAAGTTGCTTGGACTGTCCCAATTTCACTCGGCGACTCGCACCGCGGATTTCGCGTGATGGGAACCCAAACAAGTTTTTTTGAACATTATCAATATGGGCAAAAACAGCAACTAGCCTTTGCCCAAGGTAGAGCATTCGACGACCTCTACGACACAGTTATTGGTGCTGATGTCGCTAATACCCTAAATTACAAATTAGGCGATGCAATCGTCATTTCACACGGCGTAGTTTCAACAGACTTTTCGGCTCATGATGACAAACCTTTTGTTATTACAGGTATCCTTGCCAAAACAGGAACGCCTGTGGACCGCACAGTTCACATTTCGCTAGAGGGTATTGAAGCCATTCATGCAGACTGGGAAGGCGGCGTGCGTTCACCTTTACAATTTTCGGCTGAGCAAGCCCGTAAGCTTGGCCTACAGCCCACTGCCATAACAGCCTTCTTAGTTGGTGTAAACAACCCAATTGAGACATTCCGGCTGCAACGCGTCATTAATGAGTACAGCGAAGAGCCACTATTAGCGATTTTGCCGGGCGCTACACTTGCTGAATTCTGGCGCACTGTGGTGGCATTTGAGCAAATCCTCCTGATTATTTCAGGATTTGTCGTCGTCGCTGGATTGCTTGGCATGCTAACCATGCTGCTCTCAACACTGAACGAGCGTCGCCGTGAAATAGCCGTGTTACGCGCAGTCGGAGCACATCCGTATCACATTTTGATTTTGTTCATTTTGGAAACAATAGTTATCGTATCGATAGGATACCTACTTGGCGTAGGGCTACTCTACTTATTGTTAGTTGGGTCACAGTCACTGTTGTTGGAGTGGTACGGCATCAACTTAACACTTGGATTACCAGACGCACAGCAATGGCTGCTGTTTGCAGTTGTATTGTTACTAAGCATAGGCACAAGCTTGATCCCCGGATTTATCGCGTATCGGCGGTCACTACATGACGGGTTAGCAGTGAAGGTGTAACACAATGGTTTTGACACGCAATATGCGTAGTTTCTTTATTCTGTTCGTTAGTGGTTTTATGTTCCTGTCAATTACAGCGTGTGGTGGCACTGCATCTACTTCCGAGGCGGTTTTAGTTCCAGCAGCAACAGCATTGCCAATCTCTGAGAAAACGCCGGAAGTTGCTTACGGCGCGTCTTTAGAAGACTGGGAAGACGCAACACAAAACAGTGATGAGCAAGAGACTCAAGCACAGCAACCTGGGTCATCCCCTACGGAAGATCCGGATACGCATTTAGCAGTCACAGCATTACCAGCCAACTCCGCTGCAATTGCGAACGCCGGTACAGCCGGAGTTGACACAGTCACTTATAACAATGTTGTTTATCAACAATTTCTTTGGGATGATCTTGTCCCACCGGGATTTACTGGAGACGAAATTATCGGTCGATACGCAGATCAGTTAGCTGAAGTTGAAGATGGATCGGCCGAAGCCGCAGAACTATTCGCAGAAATCAAGCTCGAATTTGATAACGCTCCTACAAATGCTGACCTCAGCGGCACCGCCGTCAGAATTCCAGGGTTTATTACACCATTGGAATACGCAGGTGACACTATCACCGAATTTTTACTCGTTCCATTTTTCGGTGCATGTATTCATGTGCCACCACCGCCAACAAACCAGACTGTCTTCGTGGTGATGCCTGAAGGCGAAGGGATTAGAATTGAAGACTCATTCGACCCTGTCTGGGTGATGGGGACACTTGCAACAGACTTAACCGAAACGAATTTAGCCGTCGCTGGCTATAACATCGGGGACGCCATCATTGAACAGTATCAAGCGCCCTAGTGAGTAGAAAGAGCAGCATAGCTCCTTCATTTATTATGTGTCTCGAGATTTAGTCGTCCAACCCTGTAATCGTATAGTTTCATTCGACGTTAGCCGTCACTTTGCCCCAATACGAAGCACACGGGTTTGGTGATTTTTGAAGGCCACTGCATCTACAAATTCTTCAGCAACGTTATAGCGATGAGGATTGTTTGCATCCTGTTCGACAACAAATGAAATGCAACCGGGTTCGGCCTGTGTCAGTACTAAACAAAAAAGGCTCAAACTATATCGTCTGAGCCTTTCTGCATTCACCAATTAAATTCTATTTTGC
>JAHDIM010000102.1 GCA_020630805.1 Anaerolineales bacterium | reverse complement strand
GGCTGCGATGGCTCCAACAACGATAATCCGGGCGACAATCCTACGGAAACGCCAGCACCGACGGTCGCTGCTCCAACGGCTGAACCGACAGTAGCTGCACCAACGCAAGCACCGACCCAAGCGCCAGATCCAACAGCTGTACCGCAGCCTACGCAAGCGCCTACTCAGGCACCAGACCCAACCCCTGCACCAACAGACCCACCTAGTAACGGAAATGGCAATGGGAATGGAAACGACAAAGACGACTCGAAAGGAAACTGTGGCGGCGGCAATGGTGACGATGGCGATACACCGGGCTGCGATGGTTCTAACAACGACAATGTTGGGGATAATGGCGGCAAGAATGGCAATAACAAAAACAATATTGTCTTAGTGCTACCTACGCTGGGGATTGGCGAGATGATCAGACGCAAACGTGACAAAGCAATTGTTGAAACCGCGAAGTAAATACTGACATTAGTGAGCAACAACACTAGAATCAAAAAATCCGCCGGTACCGGCGGATTTTTGATTCTAGTTGAACACAATCATTTCTTTAGGCAAGGTAAGATACACATCACTTCATTTCATCTAATCGCAAAGGGGTCTGCTACTTATGAATATCAAGTCTTGGCTATTAGAAAAAGGTGGCGCTTACGTCATTGTGCAATTTATTCTATTTGGCATTATCTTTCTTGCCCCTGGCAAGCTAATGTCACAAGCGTGGCAAACGCCATTGCCTCAGATTGGCACTTGGCTTGGGGTACTTTTGATGCTCTATGGCAGCGTCACCTTGCTTGGTGGGATCATGCAACTGGGGCTTCAAATTCAAGCTGTCCCAATGCCAAAAGAAACGGCAACGCTAAAAGAATCCGGCGTGTATGCCATCGTCCGCCACCCTATCTACAGTGGCATCATCTTTGGTTGGTTAGGTTGGGGGTTGTTCAATCACGCTGAGTTGACAGCCATTCTGGTGCTGGCTCTCTTGCTCCCATTCTTTGATATCAAAACGCGGCGGGAAGAAAAAATGCTTGCGTCTCAGTTCAGCGCCTATTCAGGCTACCAAACAAGAGTACGCAAGCTTATTCCGTTTCTGTATTAGCGTATCTGCTCACTAATGTGGCAGCATCGGTCGTAGCCAAGCATAGAGGTACATCCCCCCCATTGCGCCAAGAAACGTCAGCAAAGCGAGCCATTCACCGGCTCCAATTTGAGCATAAATTGGTCCTGGGCAAGCCCCAGTAATCGCCCAACCCATGCCGAAGATCATGCCACCAGCAATAACACCTTTGTGATATGGCTTTGGCTGATACACAATTTGTTCGCCTTGCAAATCTTTGACTTCAAAGCGTTTGATGAGTGCCATTAGCACGCCAGCAACAATAATCGCCGTTGTAATAATTAGATACATATGGGCTTCACGGAACATAAACATGTCGTGAATGCGTTGCCAACGCACGACCTCTGACTTGACTAAAACAATGCCAAAGTAAGCGCCCATTAACAGTACAGCAATTGAATTACGCATTGTTTCCTCCTAAAAGATAAGGCTTCCCAAGCCCCAAGTGACTAGCAAGCCCCCCACAAAGAAAAAGCAAGTGGCAACTAAGCTAGGCCAATTCAAATTTGAAATCCCCGTGATGGCATGTCCTGACGTACATCCACCGGCATAACGCGTTCCAAATCCGACCAACACGCCGCCCAATAACAAGCGAATTGCGCCGCCGGTAGAGTAATAAGCAGCGGGCAAGAACTCGACTGGCGTCGCAGACAACCAATTGGACGCCAAAAAGCCCCCAACAATAATGCCGGCCGCAAAGACAAGATTCCAACGATGATCACGCCAGTTATAACCACTTAGATAGTCCAACGAGCTGTTCGGCAAACACGCCGAGCCAATATGGCGCAGGCTGGAAGAAATGCCAAAGCCCCTTCCTACAAGGAGGTAGAGCAACGGCACCATGAGACCAATTAATATGCCTGAAAGCCACCATGGCCAAGGCTGAAGTAAAAACGACATCTGTAACACTCCTTCAAATCAGAATGAAAGTGTGCTGCGGCTTATATTCAAACGCGAGACAACATTACAAACACACTTCCAATCTCTATCTTAGAAAGCGCAGTTACAAGTACTGCAAGTGTTATGTAAGGAGTTTGTAATAAAAAAAGACACGACTTAGGTCGTGTCTTCAAATTCTTCACTGCTCAAGCAAACTATAGTTTTGTATATTTGCCTACATCTCACAGTTCCTGTCAGACAACGCGATGGTTATCAAATGATTATTTAGATTTCACAAACTCATCGTGATTTAGTATCTAAGCAATGAATACAATGCCATAACGCCTAATATTTTGTACACTTCTAGATGCTAAATCTGAAATCATAGTGTCAAGGTAGATCAAATCCAGACGTTTCAGATGCTGCAAAATGAACTTAGAGGAAAAATGAAAAAGCTACTTATAGTATTTATTGGCTTTCTTGCGGCCTGCGCAGCACCGACAACAGTCGATATCGATCCTAATATGGATCTCGCAACATTACCGGATACCATTGATGTGCATACTGCAGCAGCGCTACAAGGTCGCGATGACATTGTGCTCATTGATGTGCGTGAAGACTGGGAACATGCAGAAGGACATATCCCTAATGTAGCCCACATTCCAATTGGCGAAGTTAGCGCTCGTTTAGCTGAAATCCCGACAGACAAAACAGTTATCCTAACGTGCCGCAGTGGAAATCGGAGCGGGCAAGTGTATGACTTTTTAACCACCCAAGGGTATGAGAATGTGCACAATATGGCTGGTGGTATTTTGGCCTGGCAAGAAGCCGGCTATCAAGTTGATGGTTAGAATGTTGCAATCATAATGACATGAAGCATCACATCATGTCGCCACCAGCACATACATAAAGCGCCAAACCTAGACATACCCCAACTGCTGAATAGCAGCATGCGTCGTCAAATGATTAGAGTGCGGTGCTAAACGCTGCATAAACCCACTTTGCGTGAGTTTGTCTAGTACAGGGCCTTTGAACGCCGCCAAATGCAGCCGAATATCTACTTCAGCCAGTTCGTCTAAGATTGCATCAAGCGCTTCTAATGCACTGTAATCGACATCATTAATTGCAGTCCCGACCAACACGAGATGCTTCAACGCAGGTTGACGGGAAATAGCATCTGCAATGCACTGTTTGAGATAAGCAGTGTTGGCAAAATATAGACTAGCATCAATGCGTAAAATCGCGACATCAGGCCACGTTTGCACCTGATGTCGCTCTACGTTACGGTAGAAGTCACCATTTGGTAATTTCCCCAATACGGCCATATGCGGTTGACTCGTACGCCAAATTACCAAGAACACGCTCAGCGCTGCTCCAACTAAAATTCCACTTTCAACCCCAAAGCCTAAAACGGCGAGAAAGCATGTGACTAAGGCTAATGAATCGCGTTTGTCATATTGCCAAATATGTTTCAGACTGTGAACGTCTACCAAGCCTGTAATCGCGATGAGAATATTAGCTGCCAACGCAGCCATGGGAATGTACACAAATAACGGCGTGAGATATACCACCGCGATGGCCAGCAAACAGGCCGTCACAATCGAGGCCAACGGACTCCGCGCGCCCGCGGCATGGTTGACAAGTGAGCGACTAAAGCCGCCTGTTACGGGATATCCACCTGTGAAGGCGGCACCGAAATTGGCAATCCCTAGCGCAAGTAATTCCTGATTTGCATCGACTTGCTCACGTTTACGGGCTGCCAGCGACTTGGCAACCGAAATACTTTCCATATAGCCCACAAACCCAATCGCCAACGCAGTTGGTAACAGTTGTCGCAAAAGTACAGGTGAACTATTGGGCATAGTCAAGGACGGCAGGCCGCGCGGCACTTCCCCCACAATTGCAATTCCCCACGTCTGATCTAGCCGAAAGACGCTGGTCAGAATTCCCGCAATACCAACAACTAACAACGGACCGAGTTTGGACAGCGGCACAACAAATTTTTCAGAGATCTGTAACCGTCTAAGGTCAGCAGCACTGCGCAATTTGAAATATAAGAGCACGCCAACGCTGACGACACCAATGACAAGCGAGACCCAATTGACATCTCCAATCCGTTGAAGTAGCGCAATAACATCAGTATAGAAATAGTCTGTGCGCGGCACTTTGACACCCAACACACTTTTGATCTGGCTCAAGCCAATTAGAATTGCGGCTGCTGCTGAGAACCCAACCAGAACTGGATGGCTCAAAAAATTGACTAAAAAACCAATCCGCAAGATGCCCATTAAGGTTTGGATGACGGCCACCATCAATGCCAGTGTAAGAACCAAGCCTATGTAGTCTGGTGTACCAATTGGGACTATGCTGCCCACCGCAGCACTTGTTAGCAACGACACAATTGCAACTGGGCCAATTGCTAAGTAGCGGCTCGTCCCTAAAAATCCATAAATGAGCAATGGCAGCAGACTCGCATACAGGCCATGCTGCGGCGGTAAGCCGGCAAGCACAGCGTAGGCCATTCCTTGCGGCACAAGCATGATGGCAACAATTAGCCCTGCTAGTCCGTCAGCAACATAGTCTTGGCGAGTGTGCGTTCGAAGTGTATTGAGTAGTGGAATATGTTTTAGCATCAGTTCTTCACTATAGGGGAAGACATCACCCTCATGAGCAAGAACTCTGCAACAGTTATGTAAGCCTTTTGTAACGCTGGAGATAAATTGAGGAGATAAAACGCGTTAGGCCAGCGGCAACTCCAAGATAAAGGTACTTCCGCGTCCTTCGCCTCGGCTGAATGCGTCTAGATTCCCTCCCATGCCTTGAGCCAAGTGTAAGGCGATGGTAAGGCCAATACCATTCCCACCGCTTTTACGCGACCGTGAACGGTCAACGCGGTAAAAGCGTTCAAAGATATATTTGAGGTCTTTCTCAGACAGCCCAATGCCTGTGTCTTGCACGGCCACTTGTGCCGCACCGTCTACCGCCCGCAGCGAAACAGAAATTACGCCAGATCGAGGGGTATACCGGATGCCATTGTCAATGAGATTCGTAAGGATCTGTGCTGTCCGATCAGCATCGGCAAAGACTGTGAGCGGAGGCGACGCGAGTTGAACGTCTAAGCGCAGACCGTGGTCATCTGCATTAGGCTGTAAGGCAGCCACTACCCGTTCCACAACATTACACAACACAAACTCAGTGAACACAAACTCTGTTGCCCCTGCTTCTACCCGCGACAAATTTTGCAAGTCTTCAACAAGGCGCGACATACGTTTGACCTCGCGCCCCATCATGTCAAAAGTTTCCTGATCAGGCGCAAATACGCCATCTTCTAACCCTTCGATCATGCCCTGTAACCCTGACAATGGCGTCCGCAGTTCGTGTGCCACATTCCCCATGGTGTCAATCCGTTGCTGCTCAACATTAGCCAACGCACCCGCCATTTGATTGAAGTTCGTGGCCAGTTGTCGCATGGCTTCTCCACTTTGTTCGGGAAACGGCACGCGGTCCGCATAATTTCCATTGGCAATGCGATGACTACTCGCGGCAAGGTTCCGCAATGGGCGAACAAGCGTCTGCCAAAGGAGATAACTAGCAACACCACCAGCAACAAAGGACCCAATGGCAGCCAGCAAAAGTGAGATGAATACGCCAATTTGTAGCTCTGTTCGCAGCACCTCGGTGACTGCTGCAAACGTAGAGGCATCTAGCGTATTTTCTAGAATGGGATTAACCGCAGCTTGAACTTGTTGAAACACAAAGAAGCGCATTGCGGCCAACACTACTAACACACCAACAATGACAACCACCAACTGAATGCCAATGAGTCGAAACCGTAAGCGCTGGTACCACGCTAAAGAACTATGCGGTGGTTGCGTCATCGCGAAAACGGTAGCCAAGCCCTCGGATTGTTGAAATAAGCGTGAGGCCAACAGCGTCCTCAATTTTGCGGCGCACTTGACCAATGTACACATCAACCACGCGGTCATTGCCAGCATAGTTCAGCCCCCAAACCCGGTCCAACAATTGTTGACGCGTGAGAACTTGTCCCGCATGTTGCGCGAGTTCATACAGCAGTTTGAACTCAGTCATGGTCAGGTCTAACGTGCCTTCCATGGTTCGAATCTCGTGAGCGGCAAGATCAATAGTGATATTTGGAAAGACAAGCACCTGATTGCTCACATTGGGCTGCGAGCGCTTCCGGCGTAAGACAGTATTGACCCGCGCAACCAACTCGCGCGGTGAAAACGGTTTTGAAATGTAATCATCAGCGCCAATTTTCAAACCTCGAATTCGGTCGTCCTCATCGCCACGGGCAGTGAGCATAATAATGTAAACATCCGACTCCATGCGCAATTGTTCAACAATCTCAAACCCACGCATGTTTGGTAAGTTAACGTCCAAGACAATGAGGTCTGGCTGGTTGCTAAGTGCCGTGGTCAGTCCAACTAGTCCATCTTCAACGCACGTGACGGTGTACCCTTCTGCCTTGAGATAGTTCCGCACCACAGTTTGAATACTTGGATCGTCTTCAACAACTAGAATTTGGCCTTTCATTAATTGTTATATTACCTCGGGTCACCCCTACAGATGTATCGGGTTAGTAAGAGTTGGCAGAAAGTCCTTACACAACCCTTACAAAGCATTTGTTAAGTCCTCGCAAGACAGGGATAGACTATATGAAATTGAACAGGCCGCGCTTTTGCGTCGGTATTACAAGGACCATTCATGTTATTGCGTTATTTTTACGACAAAGCAGTTGCCCATGCCAGCTATATGGTGGGCTGTCAAAAGACCAATGAAGCCCTGATCATTGATCCAGGGCGTGACATTCGCCAGTATTTGGCAGAAGCAGAACGCGAAGGCATGCAAATTGTTGGCGTCGCAGATACCCATATTCATGCCGATTATGTCTCTGGAGCGCGCGAACTCGCAGAACGCGTTGGTGCAAAACTCTACGTCTCAGACGAAGGCGGCGCAGATTGGAAGTATGAATATGCAAAAGCATATGAGCATCAACTGATTTATCACGGGGACAAGTTTAGCGTTGGCAACGTGCAGCTAGAAGTTGTTCATACCCCAGGTCACACCCCAGAAAGCGTAAGCTACATTCTGACTGACCTTGGCGGCGGTGCAGATGAACCAATGGGCATTTTCACGGGTGACTTTGTCTTTGTTGGGTCACTGGGTCGGCCAGACTTACTTGAAAAAGCAGTTGGGCAATCTGGTGCTGCCAATGAAGGCGCCATTGATATGTTCAACTCTGTCGAACGTTTCAAAGAATTGCCAGACTACCTGCAAGTGTGGCCAGCTCACGGTGCAGGCTCTGCCTGTGGGAAAGGTCTAGGTGCAGTGCCGTCTTCTACCGTTGGCTATGAAAAGCGATTCAATCCGATGCTAGGTTTTGAACAACAAGAGCATTTTGTGCAAGCACTATTAGACGGTCAACCTGAGCCCCCCAAATATTATGCGCAAATGAAAAAGATCAACCGTGCTGGGCCAAAGGTGTTGGGAGATGCCGCCCTGCCTGCAGCGCTTCCGCTCGAAGATTTATTTGCAGCCATAGAAAACAAACAGCTCGTCATCGACACGCGCTCCAGAGGCCAATTTGCCAAAGCACACGTTCCTGGCACGCTCAGTATTGAACGTGGCAATCTCGCCAGTTGGACCGGCTGGTTTGTAGATTATGAAGCACCGATCTATTTGATTACAAGTACATCGAATTTGGCGGAAGAAACGCGCATTCTACGCGAAATTGGCGTTGACCTGATTGCAGGTTACTTTGATTTAGACGAACTGGTCGCTAACCGCGCGTTGACAGAGTCGTATGCTGAGGCAACGCCTGCTGACTTGCGTGACCAGATCATAAACGGTGACGTCACCCTGATTGATGTCCGCGCCCAGACTGAATGGGATGAAGGTCGGCTGCCAAATGCGGAGCACATCATGTTGGGATACTTGCGCGAACAAGCAGCCACAATTCCAACAGACAAACCCGTCGTTGTCCAATGTCGGTCAGGCAATCGGTCTGCTGTTGGCGCTAGCGTGCTACAAGCTGCTGGGTTCAAGAACGTTACCAATATGCTCGGTGGTTACGTTGCCTGGGCAGGTGCAGCCTTACCGATTGAAAAATAGAACTTCAAATTACTGAATTTCAAAAACGCGGAACATCGACTGTTCCGCGTTTTTATTTCCGCCAATGCTGGCCCCCGACCACATAATTCGTCGTACAGCTTGTAGCAATCCCCTCTGTTTTCAACAAAACAGGGGCAAAACCTACAATTTCCAGCCCCCGACACGAGTTACCTTCAAACAAATACAAATTATATTGAACTACCAACCGCACTATAACAGCCTGTATACATACAAGGTAAGTAATGTGGCCTAAGATTGCTACTATAACAGCAACAAATGCCTTGAGGGAGGATGCAAATGTTACAGCTAAATAAGTGGGTTGAGTTACGAGATGGTGAAGAACGACTATTCGGGCTGTTAGCCTTACACTCGGCGTTGTTTGGCAGTTCAATTTCGCTCTTTTTTACCGCCGCAACTGCAATTTTCCTCGCCCAATTCGACGACAGCGCCCTGATTTGGAACTACCTCACCATTGCTGTCATTTCCATTGTACTCAGTGCCATTTTGGTGCAAGTCCAACGCAAGTTACCCACCAGCTTTCTATTTCGCAGCGTCGTCCTACTACTCATAGGTGCAGCCCTCTTCTTTTGGAGTGGACTGCTCGTCGCCTCTCCCGCCTGGATAGTCTTTACATTGATGGCATGGGAACGTGTCCAAGACACGCTCTTACGCGTTGAATGGCTGGGCATTCAAGGTGAACTTCTCACCATCAGCCAATCGAAGCGAATGCTCGGCCCCATTGGCGCAGCAGAAATGGCGGGTAAAGTCACCACTTATATCTTCATTCCAATTCTGTTGCAATTTACCTCCGCCCGCTTTCTAATTCTGCTAACCGCAATCGCATTTGGATTGATGTATCTCTTGCTTGAATTGCTGTTGCGATTACAAAATAACGCCACCGAAACAGCCACCCAAACGCGCTCCCGATTACAACCAACACGCGCCATTCCCCAACGTCCGATTTGGGAGAACAAATATTTGTGGACCATCCTAGGCTCAATTGGGCTAGTCACCCTGCTGAAGATGACACTCACATATGGTACTTACACCGGCATGCAGCAACGCTTCACTGACGAGGCACAATTGGCGAGTTTTGTGTCATGGTTCTACCTGACCGTTTATTGCATCGTGCTGTTCATTCGCGGACCGCTAACCCCTATTCTCGTGCGCCGTTTCGGGGTAGGCATGGGCTTTGGATTGCTACCTTTCGTCATTGTGATTGCTGGGACACTGAGCGTTATCTCTGGGATGCAGCTCGGCATCGATAACTTCTTATTCTTTGCATCGGTTATTTTGGTCTTTGGCGCGTTTCACGTCATTTTTACGGGGTTCTATGGAACTTCACAAGTCTTACTGCTCCAAGTCTTGCATCCAAAAGAGCAGGTGCAGGCGAAAATCGGCTCTGAAATGATCATGACGCCAGTTGCAACCGGCCTTACCGGGTTGATGCTGCTAGCTCTCAAACAATTTGAATTGACCAACCCGCTCATCGCCATTGGGCTGGCGTCTTTAGTGGCGGTCATTATGCTGCTACTCGTGCGTAGCGTATATAAGCACTATCACGCGTCACTGTCTAACAGTTTCGCAACTAGTAAACTCAGCGGAAAAACGGTTCAACTCACCACGGCAGATGAACTCGCCGCACTCCGACAACGGTTGCGTAGCCCTGAGCCAGTTGAAATTCGCTTTACAGTAGACCAGCTCAAAGAACTGCAAAAGCCCCTACAAGTCGCGGATACGTCAGTCTTGCTTAGCCATGTAGATCCAAGCATTCGGGTACTCGGACTGCAAGAAGTTGGCAATAACAAGCTAGATCAATTGCTGAACATGGTCAACGCCTTACTCACCTTTGACCAGCATCCGAACGTGCGAAAAACAGCCCTCGATGTTTACTGTCAACGCCAAGGCGTATCTGCATTGCACTTAGCCAGGCGCTATGTGACTGATGCAGATCCATTAATGCGCCAAAGTGCGCTACTAGCAATGTTCAAATATGGAGGAATTGAAGGATTACAGACGGCGACACAGACTCTGAACGAGATGTTGCAGACCAGCAACGCAGATCAACGGGCGTTGTTAGCAGAAACCATTGTCAAAAGCGAAATTCCAGCGCTGACCAATACATTATTTTCAGAAATGCTAGAAGAAGACAATGTCACACTACGTCGTGAGTATTACAGAATTATTGGCAGAACCAAAGCACTTCAATACATTCCCCATTTATTGAAAGCACTCAATACGCCCATTTATGCAGGCACTGCGTCACAAAGCTTGGTCCAGTTTGGAGACCCTATCGTGCAACCTGCAATCCAAATTTATGAAGCCAGAGAAACCGACATCAAGACCAAACAGCGTATAGTATCTGTGTTGAGCAAGCTCAATCTACCAGCGGTTAACCAGTATCTTTTCAATCAACTGGCAGATGCGGAATCCGAACTTCGGCGCACCATTTATGAAGCGCTAGCACTCAACCGCTACCACCCTACAACCGACGTCGCCTTAGCAACCTTATTACCACGTGAACTAGAAACCGGCGCATGTCTGACCGCATTGCACGCATGCCTGCAAAAGAGCAATGCGACACCTTTGCTCATGCACAGTATTGAACAAGCCTTGGGCGATGTTCGAACGCAAATTGCATTGCTATTGGGGCTAATGCGCGGCTACAAAGTCGTAAATTTTGCAAAACGGGCGCTAGATTATGGCGGTGCTACTCAGCAGGCGCTTGGAATGGAGTACTTTGAGACCATCATCCCCGTAGAGTTCAAAGATACAGCGATGGTGTTGTTTGATCCCGAATTGAAAACGCAGGAACGCTGGGAAAAACTGCAGAAAGTCTTCCCGCAATTTCAGATGGATGTTGATAAATCTTTGCGCTGTATGTTGGAGTCAGCCGAGCTAAGCCCATGGGTACGCGCCTGCGCCCTGCATATGGTCGGAGAAAGCCGTAACCTGCGCTTCACGCATGAAGTCAACGAAAATCAGCAAGATACTTCTTTTGTGATTCGCCAGACGGCAACTCAGACGATGCAGTCCCTGCGCTTAGCGATGGTGTAGTCGTTACTCGTTACTCGTTACTCGTTACTCGTTACTGACGCTAACACATCAAAGTACGTCGGGAACGTCTTTGACGTACATCCAGGGTCATTGATCGTAATCGGCACATCCCCCAGCGCTGCAAGTGAAAAACACATTGCAATACGATGGTCATTGTAAGTATCAATCGCCGCAGATTGCATTTTCTCCGGCGGTGTCACGCTGATGAAGTCATTACCTTCTATTACCAATGCCCCAAGCTTGCGCAGTTCGGTCGTCATCGCCGCAATACGATCGGTTTCCTTGACCCGCCAGTTGTAAATATTGCGGATTGTTGTCGCGCCGTTCGCAAACAGCGCCGTGGTGGCAATAGTCATGGCAGCATCTGGGATGTGGTTCATGTCCATATCCACTGCCGACAGTCGATCACGCTCAACCTCAACCCAAGTTTCTCCCCAGCGTACAGTTGCCCCCATCGCTTCTAGCACGTCTGCAAATTGCACATCCCCCTGCACGCTGCTGGTGCCGATGCCATGCACGCGCACCGTGCCACCTTTGATGGCCGCAGCAGCTAAGAAATAGGATGCTGAAGACGCATCTCCTTCAACCATAATCTCCGCTGGGCTGACGTAGGTCTGACCAGCTTTGATAACAAAGCGTTCATAGTCATGATTTTCTACGGTCACGCCGAACTTCTGCATGACATCCAAGGTGATGTGGATGTACGGCTTGGAGACCAGTTCACCATCCATCACAATTTCAAGGTCAGTTGCGCAGAATGGCGCGGCCATTAGCAATGCAGTCAAAAACTGGCTAGAGGTATTGCCCTTGATCTTGACCGATCCACCTTGCAAGCCAGTGCCTTGAATGCGCAGCGGAGGAAAGCCTTCGTCTTTTAGATATTCAATCTCAGCGCCAAGCGGACGCAGACTATCTACAAGGTCACCAATTGGGCGTTCATACATGCGCGGTTCACCGGTGATGGTGTAGTCACCCTTTGCCAAACATAGCGCAGCACAAAGTGGGCGCACGGCGGTGCCAGCATTACCCAAAAACAATTCGACTGCATCCGTATGGCGTAAAAAGTCACCTTGGCCTTGCACCACACA
>JAHDIM010000101.1:2352-12271 GCA_020630805.1 Anaerolineales bacterium | reverse complement strand
AACGACCACCTCCCTGATTTGGATCTTGCGTCCAATGGTCCGCTGGGATAAAGCCACCATTGACGCGATAGGTCAGTAACATTGGCTCAGTAAGTTGTTGTAATTGTTCGCGAAGCTCCACAATGTAAGGCGCAAACCGTCGGTTGTAACCAATGAACACTTGTTGTTCTGGATTGGCTTGTTTGACGGTGCGCAACGTATTGAGTTCGTCTAATGTCAAACATAATGGCTTTTCGACAAACACGTGTTTGCCTGCCTCCAAAGCGGCTTGGACCTGCGCGGCATGCAAATGATGGCGAGTCAAAATTGCAACAGTGTTGACACCATCGTCTTGTAAGAGTTCGTTAGCATCAGTGGCACAGTAGTTGAACCCAAAGCGGTCTCCCGCGGCGCGACTGCTAACGCCGCCGCCGCTGACAATGCCCACGCGTTGGATCGTGTCTACGTCTTTGATGGCAGGTAACAACACTGCATTTGCAAACAGCCCTGCGCCAATTACGCCCAGCTTGACTGCGCCAACTTTGGCACTGCTGTCTGGTTGCAACGCAATTTTGCGCACAATCTGCGTGTCTTGCGGATAGGTAAGCACAACCCCTAAATACGGCTCTTCAGTCTTGCCGGTGATGAGTGCATACGCATCTGCACCCGCGTCAATTGGGAAGCGATGTGTCAGCAAATGATCAACCGTGACCTGATTTTGCGAAACCAAATTCGCAAACGCCTGCATATTCCGATTTTCAGTCCAGCGGACATAGCCATATGGATAGTCACGGCCGCCTTCCTCATACTCGGCATCGTAACGGCCGGGGCCGTATGAGCTAGAAATCAGAAAGGCAACTTCTTTATCGTAGTAAGGCTTGCGTGTGAGGTTCATGCCGATTGCGCCGACAGCAACCACAGTGCCTTTTTTACGCGCGGCTTCACCGGCGGTTTCTTGCGGTTCATCGCTTTTGGTATCGGCAGTGATGAGGACGGAGTCTGCCCCGTGACCGCCACTGGCTTGACGACATAAATCGATAAACGTCGCGCTATCGGTGCAAATCTGGTCTGCACCAGACTGTAAAGCGAGCTCAGCCCGATCAGCGGCAATATCCATCCCGATGACGGTACAGCCTGCTGCCTTGAGCATTTGAACCGTCAATTGACCTAGTAACCCAAGCCCAATCACCCCAATGACTTCGCCGAGTTTGACATCGGCCAAGCGGATGCCTTGCAGAGCGATGGCACCCAAGGTTGTAAAGGCAGCGGCTTCTAAGTTGGCATCATCGGCAAGTTTGACTGTTAGGTTGCGCGGTACGGTAATGAACTCAGCATGCACGGCATAGTTTGCACCTGCGCAGGCAACTTTGTCCCCAACGCTTAGGTCAGACACGTTTGCGCCCACTTCAACCACGGTGCCAGCGCAGCTGTAGCCCAAGGCCATCGGCTTGGCGAGACGATTTTGCACTGCGTCAAACGTGGTGAGAATGCCTTCACGTCGTGCTTTATCAATCGTTTGCTTGACTAGGTCGGGGCGTGAACGGGCTTTGTTGAGCAGGCTTTTTTCAGCAAAATCAACCACCATGCGTTCTGTTCCAGCAGAGACCAAAGACGCCGCGACTTGGACCAATACTTGGCCTTTGCCACAAGTTGGCACTGGAACTTCAGCGACTTCAGCATCGCCTGACCGCACGTGTTGGAGGAGTTGTTTCATTGGAGTGATGAGTAATAAGTTACGAGTGATGAACGACGCGTACTTGGAATTCAACGCGTAGAGGCGTGCCCGCCGGGCCGCCTGCCCTGAGCCAAGTCGAATGGGACTCGGTCTAAGAATTATTCAAAATTTCCAGCATCTGTCGCCAAGCGCCATCAATGCTGTAACGCGCTTCAACCCAGTTGCGGGCCGTTGTGCCCATCTGGGCAATTTGCGTCGGTTGTTTGACTAGATTGACAATCGCACGCTCTATGTCTGCACTGGACTTGGCATCAATCAAAACGCCGATTTCGTTGCGATCGCCTAAGACTTCGGGAATTGCGCCAACGCGTGTTGCGATGATCGCTAGACCGGATGCCATCGATTCCAGCAAAATATTTGGGAAGCCTTCTAAATGTGAAGGCAGCACTAAGACGTCCGACTCGGCAAGAACAGCTTGTTTTTCAGGGCCAGTGACCCAGCCGCGAAATTCTATCAAATCTTGGAGGTTTTGCTCAGCGATATAGGTGCGTAGTTCGGCATCCAACGCACCGCTGCCGCAGACAGCCAAGGTGGCCTGACCGCGTAGCGTCTCTTGTTGGGCTTCAATTGCTTGGACTAACTCCCAAATGCCTTTATGGGGTTCTAGCCAACCCATGTACAACAACTGAATAGGCGGTTGCGGTGTGGTCTGTGCCGCGTAAGGGGCCAGATCAATCCAGTTTGGACGGATTTGGAACCGTTCATCTGGCAAACCAGTCAGGTCCTGAAAAATGCCCTTCCAAGAGTCACTCTGGCACAAAATCACATCGCAACGGCGCATGACATTACGCACAAAGCGCTTACGCCGTGCTGAACGCTGGATGTCATCTAAGATCAATCCCGATCGCGGAAATAGTACAACGCGTTTCCCTAGCAAGGCCGCAATCTGCACCATTGTGCCTTTTTCTAAGAAGCTAAAGCGCCCGCTGGTGAAAATGAGTGCGCCATCGATGCTAGGGGTCAGCATATGCCGGGTAAATATCAGCAGGCGTTTGATGGCTAACCAAGCCCGCCGCCATAGCGGCGGCGGTGGCAGACTTTCCATCGTGGTGTCGAGCAAGACCCAATCGATATGGTCAGACAGCGGCGAAGCGAGCAGTGTGCGACAGGCATAAAGCTGCCCGCCAACGGTGCCATCGGCAGCTTGGGTTTTGAACGCACCTACAAATACGATGCGCGGTTTAGCGGCCATGCGGTGACCTCACTTCTGCAAAAAGTGTTTCGTAAGACGAGACAAGCTGATCGGTTGAAAGCTGTTGCGCTGCAAAACTACGGGCATTTGCGCCCATTGATGCTTTTTCAGTTTGGGACAACGTAAAGAACGTTTGCAGCGTATCTGCAATTGCAGTTGGCGATTTGGGATCAAACACTAGGCCACGGTTTTCAGAAAGCAGCCATGCGTGGTCGCCAATGTTACTCGCCAGAACAGGCGTTTCTGTCGCCATCGCTTCACAGATAACGTTGGGAAAGCCTTCGCGCAGAGACGGGTGGATCAGTGCGCTAGCTGTTGCTAGCAAACTAGGGACATCTTTGCGCACGCCTAGCCACTCCCAATGATCGGTGAGTTCGTGTGCTTCAAGTATGGCATTGATGGTTGCAAATGGACTGTTGCTGGCCTTGTCTGGAATGCGCCCTGCCCAACGGATCGTTGGTAAAGGTGCATTTGCCTCTTTCAACTGTACCAAGGCCTGCGCCAACGCGACCGGATTTTTCTCGGCTGACACGCGTCCGACTGCAAGCAAGATGTTGTCTGCTTTTTGCGTTGAACTTGGTGCAAACGTGTCAAGATCAATCCCATTCACAATCGTGGAGATTTTTGGTTTTATCCACGGCAGGTCGCGTTCCATCCGCTGCCGCTGGTGATGTGAATTCACGACGACATGGTCCGCTATGCGATGCAGTTGTCGACGAGCCCACACCCGCCAAGTGACCGGGCGGTCTGCTAAATCCGCAGAGCGCTCAGAGACAATGAGCGGGGTGCGGCTGCCAAGCAATTTGGCCAGCGAGGCGTACACATTTGGCGTCCGTAAATAGGCCAATACAGCGTCATACGACTGACTTTGAATTTGCGTCCGAAGGGCTAGCGGGATGCTTATTTCAAAACGACGCTGCTTTTCGATAGCGTGGACAGGAATCTCAGCTTGATCTAATTCGCTGCGAAAATGATCATACTGTGGATGGTAGATGAAAAATTCCACCCGGTGCCCACGCGCTTTTAGCCCGGTGGCAAGCGTTGTCATTTGGCGTTGTGCGCCGCCTGAGCCAAGGCTATCGATGACAAAAAGTAGTCGCATACGTTAGCTGAGTAACTCCAACCACTGTTGCGAAATGGTTGCAACGGCGTACCGTTCTCGAACTGAAAGCGCGTTATTCCCTAACACCGCAGCTTTTGCTGAATGTTGCATGAGATCAGCTAAGGTTGCTGCCAATTCATCAACATCTTCGGCGGGGACTAACATGCCGTTTTCCGCATGCTGGATCAGGTCAGCAGGGCCAGAGGGACAGTCAAAACTTACCGCTGGCAGGCCACAGGCCATGGCCTCTAACAATACGTTTGGAAAGCCTTCATAGCGTGAAGCCAACACAAACAGATCTGCTTGCGCGAGTTTCTCAAACGGTGTTTTTGTCAGCCCTTGTAACTTGACTTGACTGCTGAGTTGACGCTGATCAATATCAATTTGAATCTCTGCTTCAAGTTTGCCAGCGCCATATATATGTAATTCCCAGTGCGGGTGGTCAGGTGCAATCTGTGCAAATGCAGCGAGCAGTAAGTCATACCCTTTTTGAGGGGCGAGCCGACCAATCGCGATCAATGTTTTGATGTCACTATCTGGCTTTTCTGGCAGATTGTCCGGCACTTGGACAGGGTTCGCAATGACAGCGGTATTCGATTGCAAATGCGTTGGCAGGTGGTGAACAGACTGTGTGGTTTGCATCACAATTTTGGTTGCCCAACGATAGCTAATGCTGCGCAGTCGACTCCAGAGTCGCCCAATGTCATGTAGTTTCGGATCGATGCGTTCTGAGACCACAATTGGAATGCTAGTGCCGCGCATGGCGAGCAGAACCATCACATTGGTAATGTCAATGAAACTGAGAATAGCGTCTGGCTGCGTTGCTTCAATTGCTGCCCGTAATTGCCGGAGTGGTAACAATATCCCTGCAAATAAGCTGCTAAGTGTGGCAAGTTTGTTGGGACGCCGGAATTTGATATCCAGATTGGTGACGGTGACCCGCGAGTCTAATTCGTAAAAGATCTCATGCTGTTTGCCCGTCGTCAAAATGAGATTGACAGTATGCCCAGTTTGTATCCATTCATTGACGAGGATCGCCATGACGCGCTCGGCGCCACCGGGGCGCAACGAGCTAATTACACAGGTGAGTCGCATTTTTTACGCGTGCCAATGGGAACGCCATGCTTGGAGCATTAGGACGCGCCACAGCAGAGTAGACCAATCGGTATGTCCAGCGAGGTGCTGTTGCCAACGGCGTTGGATGACGTTGGTTGGCAAGAATCCAGTCTGTTCAAGAGCGGCTGTAGACAATAGATCAGCGGCCCAGTCTTTGATGTCACCATTGCGTAGCCATGTCGCAATTGGAATACCAAAGCCTTGCTTGCGGCGGTCAAATAACGCCAGCGGGACATGCTGGGCCAAGAGCTGTTTCGAAAGCCATTTAGCAGAGCCGTCACGCACTTTGTAGTGATACGGCAATTGCCAGATGTAATCGACTAAGTCGTGATCTAAAAATGGAATGCGCGTTTCTAAGCTGGTCGCCATCGCCGCCCGATCCATTTTGACGAGAATGTCATCGGGGAGATAAGACAACACATCAAACGCCATGAAATACTGCGTGTCATTTTCGCTGTAGAGCTGTGCCGCTTGTGCCGCAATTAGGTTGGTGTATTGATCAAATGCATGTTGGCTTGCAGCAGTGCCGAGCCAGTTGCGATAGACATAGTGCGGATAAAAATCGCGTGGAGTCTTGGCATTGGCGAGATTTGTATATGCCGTCAGCGCTTTTTCTGCTTTGGTCATGCGCTTGGCAGATGGCAACGATGTCCCAAACAGTTGTTGCGGCCAACGGGCTGTCCGCAACGGATTGCGCTGATACTGTTCCCAAGCGCGGGGCAGGTTGTGATACCGATGATAACCGCCCAACAGTTCATCGCCTGCGTCACCAGAAAGCGCCACAGTGACGTGTTGGCGCGCCATTTTGCAGACCATGTGCGTTGGAATTTGCGATGAGTCGGCAAAAGGTTCGTCATACATGCTTGACAACTGCGGCACGATGGCTTGGGCGTCGGCATGCGTGAGATAAAACTCGGTATGGTCTGTTCCTAAGTGCTGCGCAATCTCTTTTGCATGCACGGCTTCGTTGTGGCTGGCTTCGGTGAAGCCAATCGTGAACGTGCGCACTGGAGTCGTGCTTTGCGCTTGCATCAGCGCGACAACGAGTGACGAGTCGATCCCGCCTGATAGAAATGCACCCAGTGGGACATCACTAATCATTTGGCGTTTGATGACCGCGCTAAGTTTGTCAGAAAACGTGCTGAGAACCGTTGCGTCATCAAGCGCTGGTGCTGTTGCCTGCTGTGGCAAATTCCAATAGCGGATTGGCGTTGGCTGTTGGCGTGTCTTTAGGTCTTTAAACGAGAGCGTCACGTAGTGCGCTGGCGGCAGTTTGGCAACATTGGTGTAGATCGAATATGGGGCAGGAATGTAGCCGAGGCGCAGCATGAGGGACGCAGCGTCTTCTGAGATGTCTGTTGGCGGTGTCTCCAGCGCTTGAAATGCTTTCAGCTCAGACGCAAACCCAAATTGATTGCCACAGTAGCCGTAGTAAAGGGGCTTTTCCCCCATGCGGTCGCGGGCGAGCCACAGCGTCTTTTCAGCCTGATCCCAAACGGCAATTGCGTACATCCCCGTGAGCTTTTCGAGCGTTGCAGGAATCCCCCACATATCGAAGGCCGCCAACATCACTTCGGTGTCTGACGTGCCGCGGAATTGGACGCCCTGTGCGGACAGCGCCGTTGCTAAGTCTTGGTAGTTATAAATTTCCCCGTTATAGACCGTGACATAGCGTTCTGAATGCGAGTGCATTGGCTGTGCACCGGTTGGCGACAGATCAATAATCGAAAGCCGCCGGTGCCCGAGTGCAATACCATAGGTTGCGTCAGCCCATGCCCCAGTCGCATCTGGCCCACGATGAGCGATCTGCGCTGCGGAGGCAGTGACGTTAGCAAGTAAGGTTGATTCAGATTGGCTGGCGTCTAATTGGACGTAGCCGGTAATGCCACACATTTAGAAAAGGAGTCCTGAAATTGCTGAACTGTTGAATTGCTTAATTGCTGAACTGTTAAGGTGAGTCGGGTTAGCCATTTGTCAATTAAGAAATTCACCAATTAAGCAATTAAAACGCGTTTCATCAAACTGGCTAGTGTTATCAAATGTTACACAGTGCCAGCCACGTGATTGCGCTTCAGCATACAACAGATTCGAAAGTTGCAGTTGATGCGCAAGCGTCGCTTGCAATTCGGCAGGCGTATGTCTTTCAAAATGGATCGGTGTGCTTTGGCGTTGTTGGATGCGTGCGAGGCTCGTTTCCAACTCTACCGTGATAAAGAGCGTTAGGCTGGGCGCCACAATATGCTGAAACCAGAGTGGCAGACTTTCTTCAAGCCGATCTGACATATAGGTGGCGTAAAAGCCCGCGATGCGCTGCAGAATGCCCTCGTCAAAGAGTATTGTCTGTTGCGCTATATCAACGCCTTTTCGACGTAACAATAAATCGGTCCAAATCCATTGGCGCATGCGTTCATCTAAAAAGTCAGAATAGCGGCTATTTTGTTGCACCAAGCGGATTTCTTGTTGCAACGCTGGATTTGTATTTGCAAAGCGTTTCGCTTGAATTTCCTGCCAACGGTAATTGATCTGCTTGATGGGTGTCTTTCCGAAGACGGTTTTGTGCAAGTCCTTACGCGTTGCATAGGACCTTTGCTTGACCAAATACTGCGCCAATGTAGATTTCCCACACCCAGCAACGCCCAGAAAATCAATGTAGGGTGCACTCATGGACGATACAGCGCATACAGATCGCGCTCTAGCTTTTGCACGTTGATGTTTTCAAAGCGCCCAGAGATGGCCGCGAATTGTTGAATGAGTGCTTCAATCTCAGCAACAGTAGAACTTGGAAACTTGCGCTTGATAAAGCGCTGCTTCAGCCGAATTTTGCCATTATTTTGCTTGAGTCCAAGTTGCTCAAGTGTGTCCAACGCTTGACGATACCCATTCCGAGCGAGATGCCGGGCTTCAGACCACGGTTCAGGTGTATAGGCGTGCGCGGTGGCATCGAATTCAATGGTGTCGATGATGTCTAAAATTCTGTCGGTTGCCAACGGTCCACGGATAGCAGCGAGATATGTTGCTGCGTGCTTGAGCGCTTTGTCTTGCTCAGGCCAGCCATGGTTTGCGAGTGTTGACTGCACTGCATCGACCAGTTCCTGCGGTGTTGTAGTCTGCTGACTGACTGCGTTCGTAAATCCGATTTCGAATTCACTCGCATCAAAAGGAACGTACGCGATGGGCGGCTTGTCCATAATCAGTGCTTCCAAGCCGGTTGTACAAGAATTATGGATAACGGCTTTTGCACCCAGTAACCATGGCGTAACCACACCTTCGTAGATTACTTTTACATTCTTTGACGTAGTCTTGCGAAAGCCGTCCCAGTAGGATTCATTGTCACCCGGATGAGGGCGAATAATAATGGTCTTGTCTGGAAACGCTTGTGCAAGCGTATGGGTCGCGTCTTCAAATGCAGCCCGAACGCGATCATGAAACGCAACAAAATCCCAAAACCACTGTTCGTCTGCTTCACTGCGAATGTTTGTGCCGCGCTGTGCAGCAATCAGACTGTTGATCTCGCGCTTGTCGATGTAGTTCGCAAAGTTCGACAGGATCAGAATGTAGTCGCCGTATTTTGCCGTCAGCTTGGCAACGTCAGCATTGAAAATGCCATTGAATTCCGGTCGCCACAAATCCACGCGGGGGTTGCCGGTTTCGTGTAGCGGAATATCCAATTCAGGATACGCATTACGAATGACATTGGCCTGATGTGATCCCCACGTCAGCACAGCGCTTGATAAATTCAGCGTCTCCGCTGACATCCGGACGTTGGCAAAGACGTTGTCATCAATGACGAGGCCTTCTTCATCCAGCACGACGACTTTGTAACCGTGGTCTACGCGCGCGGCGATTTTTTTGACTTTGTGGGGCGTAATACTTTTGTCGAACCAGATGCCGGGTGGCAGGTCTGGCCAGCGCCGATCAATGACGTTTTTGTTGCCCAAAATAATGCCATAGCCGCGTTCAATTGCCATGCAAGCAAAAAGAATCTTGGCTTGCCAAGAACGGTGTTTGACTTCAACAAGCGTGGTAATCCACTTGCGTTTTGGGAGATTCATGAGGGGTGGGTAGTGGGTAGTGAAAAGTGGATAGTGGTGAGATTTTGCATTCTTACTCACCACTTCCTACTCTTCACCATCCACTCTAACGACGGCGTAGTTTTGCGGCCATTTTCTCTTCGGTGGGGGTGACTTTTTTGACCCCGTCTCCCAAAGAGGTTTCAATGGTGCGAATGTAGCGAACGAGGCGGCGCATGCCAGTTGGTTCAAGTGAGGCCCCTTGGTCACTCCCCCACATTGAACGGTCAAGTGTGAAGTGGCGTTCGACAGAACAAGCGCCCATGGCAACTGCGGCAACAGACTGTGGCAGCCCGGTTTCGTGGCCGCTATAACCCACTGGAACACCAAATTTTTCTTTTAGCGTGTGGATCATACGCAAATTGATGTCTTCTGGCGGGCAAGGGTAGCTGCTGGTCGTGTGCATCAACATCAGGTTGTCTGTGCCAACGGTGTTTACCGCGTGCTCAATCTGTTCCATGGAGGACATGCCGGTTGACATGATGAGTGGGCGACCAGTGTCACGGTGGACTTTCAACAGCGCGTCATCTGTCATGGATGCGGACGCAAGCTTGTAGCAAGGCGGTTCATACTGCTCCATAAATTCAACCGATTTATGGTCCCAGCACGAGACAAACCACTGTATGCCAAGTTCTTTACAATAACGATCAATTTCGTCGTATTCGTCTTGTTCGAATTCAACCTTGTAGCGGTAATCCATGTAGGTGATGTACCCCCATGGCGTT
>JAHDIM010000101.1:0-2252 GCA_020630805.1 Anaerolineales bacterium | reverse complement strand
TTCGAATTCAACCTTGTAGCGGTAATCCATGTAGGTGATGTACCCCCATGGCGTTTCTCGCATTTTGCTGCGCTGTTCAACTGGAACGCACAGTTCAGCAGTGCGCTTTTGAAATTTGACGGCATCGCAGCCGGCTTCATGCGCCAGTTGGATCATCTTTTTAGCCAGATCCAAGTCACCATTATGGTTGATTCCAATTTCAGCAATGATGTAGGCTGGATTGCCATCACCAATTACACGGTTTCCAATTTGCATCAAATTCACTTATCCCAAAATTTCTTCCCACGTTGCCACGCTTTTTACAACATCATCGCGCGTGAATTTATCAGAGCGATGCGTGGCAAGCGGGGCCGGAAAGAATGGTAATACTTTTGTGAGACGTAAGCTGATCTGCTTCTGCTTGCGCTTCAACCATAGTTTAACCCGTTCCCCAAAAGTATGTTGATACCGACGCTGAAATGCGGCATCAAAGCCAGATTGAGAGAAAGATGGGTGGGTAATCGTATTTTTCGACTGCTGTAGCTGGTCTAGTGCGAATGCAATTGCGCCGGGTAATGGTGTCAACGCTTTATTGGCATTGGCGTCTAAGTAAGCCTGAAGCTCAGGCGTTGGCGCTGGCGGGGATTGCACAAATTGTTCAAGATCAGCATAGGTGCGCACAGCGGGAACATCGTGTAACCAGTCGTGCGTAAATAAATGCGGCACTTCAATTGGGGCGAGCCGGAACGTGGGCTTGTCGGCATACGTGCTTTCTAACATCGTTGTGCTGTTAGAGGACACGACCAATTCAGAGGCTAAGACCCATTCTTTGACGCTGCCAGATTTGATGAGATGTAAATTTGGCGGCAAGCTGCTGACTTTACGCCCAAATAGACTTTCATAGCGATCTAATGGTATGGCTGGCCGTGGTCGGAAAATAATTTCAATATCTTCTGCTAACGCGATCTTTTGCAGCCAATCGATGACGATTTCAAGACTCTTCTGGCTCCAAGTGCGGAAGTCATATAGCCCTTTCTTGTGGCCACCGACTTCGGCACGTCCATTCAGTTGATGATTGGTCTGAAACGCAAAGAAGTAGTTTTCTGGGAAGAATAGCCAGCGCTTGGATGCGTCTAACCCGTGTTCAGCAGCTAAATCTTCTCGCGTGGGCAGGTAGTTGCTGTAAGGCTTGTCATAAATGGCACAGGATAAATTACCGTTGACATGAATTTGGTTTGGGTTGACACCATTGCGCGTCAAATAATCAACGTATTCCTGGCCCCAAGCGAGATAAATGGCTTCTTCGCGTTCGTAGTCTGACTGCGGCACGCGATAGTCTTTTTCCCAATTGTGAAAAAATTGCTCCCATGCCAAATTGACAATGATCGTATCCGGCCAGACTTCGTGGATGATGCGCCCCTTAGTTTGGGGATCATCAAAGAACCCAACCGATGGCATAAGCACCACGCGCGGGAGGTAAGTGTTGAGCGCATCATAAAAGCCAAATGGCAACGAGCAGACTTCAATTGTGACATCGTCTGCTTGCTGATGGCCAAGATACTTCAAGCACGTGGCGATATTGAATTCGCGCACGATATGCTCAACAAAAATTATGATGTCGACGGGCTGTCGAGAGTCTGTCATTTGGAGAGAAGCCACTAATTACACGAATAGACACGAATATAAGGTTGCTTGAATTCGTCTCCCCTCGTGGATTTATTTTTCTAAGGCCGCAAGAATCTTGTCGCAAAGTTCACGGACAGCACCAAAGCCACCGTTAGCGTCTAGTAGCATGGTCGATGCTTCTTTCGCTGTTTGATGTGCGTCAGCGACGGCAACGCCAAGGCCAACGTACTGCATACATGCAGCATCGGCGGTGTCATTACCGACGTAGATCACGTCACCGGCATCTAGCTTGCGTTTTTCCAGTTCGGCTTTGAGTAATGGCAGTTTGTCTTCAACACCATGAATGCACGGAATGTCTAGCTTTTTACACCGCGCGGCCACGACGGAATTGACCTCCGCTGAGATTACCATCACGTCAATACCGCGCTTTTTGAGCTGACCAATACCATGACCATCTCCACGATGGGCTAAGACCGCTTCAGTGCCGTCTTGCATGACCAGCACGCGATTATCGGTGAGAACGCCATCAAAATCCAGCACGACGAGCTTGGTGCGGGTGAAGTCATAGCTTTCTTTCAACTGCTCAGGTGGCATGACAATGTCGTCTTCAACGGCAGCAAATACTGCTTGCGCGTTATACCAATCCA
>JAHDIM010000100.1 GCA_020630805.1 Anaerolineales bacterium | reverse complement strand
GTGCGGTGCATCCAACGCCGCAAGGTGCGGTGCATCCAACGCCACAGGGTGCGGTACATCCAACGCCGCAAGGCGCAGTGCATCCAACGCCAGGTGGGGTTGTGCATCCGACCCCGCAGGGTGCGGTGCATCCAACGCCACAGGGTGCCGTTCACCCAACGCCAGGGATGAAAATTGTAAACAGACCAGACGGCACAGTGTTTGTTGTTCAGGATGCCGATGGTAAAGATGTAGATCTATTGATTAATCCGCACGTGCCACAAGGCGTGTTTGCTAATCAATGGGCGTTTGACCAAATTGAGCTAAGCGAAACCACCATCCCCGCTGGAATGGATGCGCACGTTGAAGTTGCTGTGTTTGATACTTCGCCACTCAAAGTAGGGCATATTCATCAGATCCCATGGGCCTTTCCAAGTCTGCGCTTAACCGTGTCTGGCGCTCGAAAAATTGAGATTGAAGAGCCAGGGTTTGAACACAAAACCGAATCCGTTGCGGAGCATGGCTTGTTTGTCGCGGGGTTGATCAACTACATTGCGCCTGCTGCCAATCTGCATCTGATCCGCGTCATCAACGATGTTGGCCTAGGAGATCTCTTCTCACTTATTGTTGGGCTAGATTTGTACGCACAAGACCGAATGGCGCGCAATGGCGGCTCATTGATGAACACGGTTTTCAATTTCAGCTTAGGGTACATGGACACCAGCGCCCCTGATTTGGGCGATGCAGAACAAGCAGATTTATTGAATCTAGTTCGGGAAACGTTAAAGCTCACGCCAGAAGGCCGAACATTATTGCCGAGCTATGACAACACGCCAGACCTGACTGCAATGGCCTTACACTTGCCGTTCTTCTTGGTCGAACAAAAAGGTGGCTTTATGGTGTCTGCTGCTGGTAACACCTCAGAATTGGAAGACATCAAGCCAATGCAAAGCCCAGGCAATTACTTGGAAGTAATGTCGGTCGCGGGCACTAATCAATATGGGGAACGCGCTGCATTTTCCAATGAAGGCGAAATTGCTGCTCCCGGTGGGGAAAAGACAGTCACACCTTGTACAGATCCATTCCAATGTGACACGGCTCTCACAAGTTTTACGACAACAGGGTCTGGCTATGCCTATTGGGCAGGAACGTCATTCGCAACGCCACTTGTTGCAGGGTTGGCTGCCAAAGTCTTAATGGCGTCTGACACGTATCTAACGCCGCCACAGCTCCGCGAGATATTGCTAGCAGGGGCTCAACCGGGGGATATGACCTTAGGGGCTGGGATTATCAATGTGCCGGCGACAATGGATGCATTAGCGCAGAAGCAGGCTAAAGACTAGCCTCAAACACGGCTTTGGCAATTTGAATGTCTTGTACGGCAACGCCGGTCAAGTCAGCCACGACCACGCGTTGATGTGACCGCCGTTGCGGCTGCTGACCTAATAAAACCTGACCCAGTTCAATGAGCTGGGTCTTTTCAATTAAGCCCGCTTGCACGGCTTTGAAAATCTCGCCGCGTTCCAAGCACTGCGGAATACTATCTGCCACGACAAGATCCGCATTGGCTAAGATGCGCGAATCAAGCTCTTGCTTATGTGCCGTGTCAGCCCCCATTGCGGTGATGAGGATGTCTTGATTACCTAGTTCATCCCATTGCAACAAAGGCGTAGTGGCAGGGGTAGTGGTGACAATCAGATTGCACGTTTGGCCGATGTCACGTGAGTCTGTTGTTGGAGAAACGATGACTCCCCACTCTGCAACATCCGCTGCGTAACTGGCGAGCTTATCCGCGCTGCGGCCCCAAACGACAACATCACGGCAGTCTGTCACCGAGAGCAAATGTTGCAACTGTAACCGCGCTTGAATGCCAGTGCCAATAATGCCAATGCGTTCGACAGTCTCCGGCGCTAAGTACTTGGCACAAATAGCGCCTGCTGCCGCCGTCCGGATATCGGTTAGGTAACCTTCATCCAAAAGCACACATTGTAGCTCGCCTGTTTTTTGACTAAACAGCAGCATCAACCCATTGCTACTCGACAGACCAAGTTTCGGGTTGTCATAAAACCCCGACGCAATCTTGATAACGTAATAGTCATCTTCTTTTAGATAGCCATATTTCAGATGGACATCCCCCGGAGGTGACTCAAACAAAAGTTCCCCCACTGGCGGCACAACTGCTTTACCCGCGGAGTAACCCGCAAACCCAGCTTCAATGGTTGGCAGCAAGTCAATGCTAGGAAGAATAGATTTGATCTCAGGAAGGGTTAGAACTTTCATTGTTATCTGCTAATATCTGGCAACTATGTCCATGAAGCGCCTGTTAGGTACCTCTCTGCTCATTCGGCTCGTCAATGATACTGGCGTGCAGATATTCTTTCCATTCCTAGCGGTAATTGCTGCCGGAACGGGCTTTACACTGACCCAAATGGGCATTCTGTTGACGATTCGTAGTTTGCTGGGGCTGTCGTCTCCAATTTTTGGCAACATTGCCGACAACATCGGCTTTCGGAAACTGATGGCGCTTGGCCTCACGTTGTCTGCCATTGCCTCGATTTCTTTCACATTTGTGCGCGAAAGCTTTGGCGCTGCAATTGTTGTGATTGTCATTTCCGGGATGGGTTTGGCGCTGTTCACGCCGTTGCTGCAAGCCTATGTTAGTGCCCAACTTCCGTGGGATAAGCGCTCACGCGGGATGGGAATTCTGGAATATGCGTGGGCCTTGAGCGGCATTATCGGCTTGGCCGCCGCTGGTTGGCTCATCGATGCTTTCGACTGGCGGATGCCGTTTTGGATTATCGGGGGGATTTTGTTTGTCGGCGCTTTTGTGTTTATCAACATGCCGGAGATGCCACGTGCAGAAGTAAAGGTGACAACACCTCGCGCTAACTTCTTTGACCTTGGCCCCAATGCGCGCTCGGCTTGGACGGTCATCACCTGTAAATTCTTGATGATGTTCGCGGCATTACAAATTTATATTGCACACGGTGCTTGGCTGGGTGCGGAATATGGCCTTACGGCCACGCAGTTGGGGCAAGTCGCGCTAATGCTTGGCATTGCCGACATCATTGGCAGTGGCATTGTGAGCTTGCTTGGCGACCGAATGGGCAAACGCAATAGCATGATCTACGGTATGGCGTTGTGCGGCATCGCGCTGATTTTGCTACCGATTATTGGTGTGCGCTTAGTCCCAGCCTTGGTGATTTTGTTTATTGTCCGCAATTTGTTTGAGTTTTCCATTGTCAGTAACTTGTCATTGGCAAGTGAACAAGTCCCTGACCAACGCGGCAAGATGATGACCTTAGTCGCCGCTATGTCGACCGGTGGTACTGCCGTTGCCGGGATTACCGGCCCGTGGCTATACCAAAATTACGGCGTTGGGGCGTTAGTCATTCCTTCCGCTGTCGCCGTATTCCTCGCGTTTTTCTTGTATCTGTTGGTGGTCAATGAACGCGCGGAGCATATATAAGCTAGCTGGGCTTGCTAAGCCATTTTCCACATCACATAATGCGGCCCAATAATTGGTAGCTCAAACGCCTCGCCATGCGTGTGAAACCCGTAAGCGTCATAAAACGGTTTGGCGCTCACGCGCGCATTACACCAAATTCCTTTGATCTCTTCCACAACTGCATAGGCAAAGCAAGCATCTAACAACAGATTTCCCAGTCCCTTGCGTCGATATTCCGGCAAGACGGCCATGCCACGTAACCGCAGCGGTGTTTCCAAATGTGCGTCTTTAGGGGTATCTAACATCACTGTTGCAATGCCGACTAACGCTGAGTCAGCGAAAACACCAAAGTGCGCTGTGCCAGTGTCATTGTCGCCGGCCCAGAGTGTGGATTCGTAAGGTTGTCCTACGCGGAGCGTAACGTGGCGTAACGGACGGACTTGGTCAGTGGTGATTTGAGTGACGGTGAAGGACATAGACTTAGTGACGAGATGGGTTGCTTCAAGCAGCCCGTCTCGTGCTTAGGGATTTAACAAAGCCGCCAACTGCGGCTTCAACTTCTGCACCGCAACCGCCCGATGGCTGATCTCATTTTTGCGTGCGCTGGTGAGTTCTGCCATTGTTTTGTCATCACTTGGGACATAGAAAAGTGGATCGTATCCAAAGCCGTCTGTCCCAGCGAGTTCGGTGGCAATTTCTCCTTTGCAGACCCCTTCTACAACGAGATCTGCATTTGGCGTAAGCAGCGCTAACACGCAAACAAATTGCGCCCCACGCCGTTCCATGGGGACATCAGCGAGTTCGCCTAACAGGGCATCTAACTGTTCTTGTTGCGTAGCCCCTGGCTGCGGATAGCGCGCAGAGTACACGCCGGGGCGACCGTTGAGCGCATCAACGGTTAGGCCAGAGTCGTCTGCCAGAGTCCACCGCCCCGTCAGTTTGGCATAGGCTTTTGCTTTGAGTAGCGCATTCCCTTCAAACGTGGTTTCCGTTTCTTCAACATCCGCGTGGATGTCTAAGTCAGCTAAAGACAACCACTTCACGGGGAGGTCTTTGAATAACCCGGCAAACTCACGCATTTTTCCGCGGTTATGGGTTGCAATGACAATTTCCTGCATAGTTCTAGACTCTTACTTTTCTAACCTGAACATTGACTCACTTTAGGCAGATGATTATAATGCCAGCCATAATTTGCCAAAAAATATTCGGCAACCCTAAATAAGTGTTTCGCAACAAAAACTCAGAAATAAATTTGACAATAGCATGCGAAACCTTCAGTAAAAACCAGATCTGCCGCTGATTTTGTTTCAGAAAACTTTCTGGTTTTTACATAAATTGGCGCAAAATTGCCAATAAACTAAAACGAATGCTTTATTGAGCATTTGTCTCTCAAATCCTCTAGATCCTTTTCGGGGTCACATCTAAACGACTGTCAAAATTATTGGCATCCTTGAATGCATGCATACTGTGTATTAAACGCGCAGTGACATCAACCGCAACCCGTTGTATTGTTTATCTATGAATGCTGACGCTCTTATCCTACAAGTTGGGTTTGTGCTCAAGGAAAATATTGGCTACACCCGCAGTTTCGATTATGAAATTCCGGAGTTAGTGTTTGCGGACAATCACGCAGTTTCGAATTTCGAACTAGTCATGTCTGCAATCCGCACGCCTCAAGGTCTGCACCTCGAAGGTGAGGTCAGTTCAGACTTTGAAGCAAGCTGTAGCCGATGTTTACGTAGCTTACCCACCCGTGTGGTTGGGCCGCTGTCTGAAACGTTTCACTATCCTGCAAAAGATGAAGAAGAGTTCATCATCACGGAAGGTGGCGAAATGGATATGGGTCCGCTTGTTCGCGAATTACTTGTCGTGAGCGAACCAAGTTACGTGCTATGTGAGACAGATTGTAAGGGTCTGTGCCCCACATGTGGCATCAACCGCAATAACGAGACGTGTGATTGTGAATCGGACAATATCGATCCACGCCTCGCCATTCTCAAGACCCTACTCGATAACTAAATACCAGATTGGCTTAGCTGCACAACCTAACCATCTGAAATAGCCTGGATGCTAATGAGGCAAAGGCATTCGCATCCATTGACCCCAACACGAAACACACAACTGCGCTGCCCTCTTTGGCGCAATAGTTTGCGATGGCCACATCGCAAGGAAAGGTAAATATGTTTAACCCGCAATCCAACGGGGCTTCGAATGACTTGGTCTTGTTATTTGAAGCAAATGAGGACGACTCTGTTGGCGCTCATTCGGGGGCGTTTAGTTTTGATACCGCAGCGTATTCTGAGCTAACGCCCGACAAAACATCGAATGCTGTCCCAACGGTGGATCTTCCACAAAATTTACGCGTTGATCTCAACTCTGTTGCCATCGATGACACAGTCGGTCTTTACCTGCGCGAAATGTCATCGGTTCCTCTATTGACTCTCGAAGAAGAGATTGATCTGTCACAGCGCTATGAGCGTGGGCGTGCAGCCAAAGCTGCTCAGGCAGAAAAAGCGCCAATTACCCAAGCTGAATATGAGCAACTTGCTTTTGATGTGCAAGACGGTCTAGATGCGCGTGAACATCTCATTCGCGCCAATACGCGTCTGGTTGTCTCAATTGCCAAACGCTATTTGAATCGCGGGGTCCCATTTCTAGATCTAATTCAGGAAGGCAATCTCGGCCTAATGAAAGCCGTCGAAAAGTTCGACTACACACGTGGCTTTCGCTTTAGCACCTACGCCACTTGGTGGATTCGCCAAACCATTAGTCGCGCGATTGCGGACCAAGGCCGCACCATCCGCTTGCCAGTTCACATGAGTGACAAAGTGCGCCAAATGTTCAAACTGACTCAAGAGTTTGAGCAAAGCAATGGGCGTGAACCATCTGTTGCTGAATTGGCGATTTTGATGGAAGAAGACCCTGAAAAAATCGCTTGGATGCAGCGCGTGTCTTGGCGGCCAGTCTCACTAGAGCAGCCCGTTGGTGATGAAGAAGAAAATGAGTTTGGAGCCTTCATTGAAGACGAACTAACGCCTTCACCGACCCAAACAACCTATGACAAATTGCTGGCTCAAACCATCAATGACGTGCTGGATACGCTGACGCCGCGCGAGGCCAGAGTCTTGCGTTTACGCTTTGGTCTGCACAACGGCAAAACGCACACTTTGGAAGAAGTTGGGACGAAGTTTGGCCTGACTCGTGAACGGATTCGGCAGATTGAAGGGAAAGCCCTGCGCCGCTTGCGGCATCCACGGCGGTCACGGCAGTTGCAGGCGTACGTGTCGTAAGAAAATAATTGTAGTGACATGACGCGTCATGTCACTACAATTATGATGAACTTATGATCGAAGGCGTTTAAAACACCAACTTCCCTGCAACAAAATCCTTCGTCTGTGACTGCTGCGGTGCTTCAAAAAATGCAGCGGTGTCGGTGACCTCAATCAACCTTCCCCCTACCAACAATCCCGTCCGATGCGCGACGCGTTGCGCTTGAAAGACATTATGTGTGACCAGCACAATGGTGGTTTGGCGCGTGGTGTTCTCTTGCTTCAAAATATCTTCAATCAAGCTAACGTTATAGGGATCTAGATTGGCCGTTGGCTCATCTAGCAACAGCACATCCGGCTTGACGATGAGCGCGCGCGCTAGAGCTAAACGTTGCGCTTCACCTGCCGACAATTTACGCGCCGGTTGGTTGGCATAGCGTTCTAAGCCGACCAACTCAAGGTATGTATAGAGTCTGGGTTCGGACAGTGTTACACCGCGGAGCGCTAGTCCATAACGTAAGTTAGCCATGACACTGCGTTTGAGTAACGCTGGCGATTGAAACACCATGGTGACTCGACGGCGCTGCTCAAGAGATAAGCTGGCATTGACAACGGTGCTATCAAAATTGAGACTGCCAGTTGTGGGGAATTCTAAGAAGTTGAGCAACCGCAGCAGCGTGCTTTTGCCAGCGCCACTAGGGCCGACTAAGGCTAAGATTTCGCCGCGCTGTATTGTCAATGCGTCGATATTCAATACGTCGCGGTCAGCGTAGGTCTGCTTGACGGCATCGAGTGTGTAGATTGTGGTCACTCTGCCCCCTGCAAACGATGCAACCCAATATTGGCCAGCAATGCCAGCAACAGCAAAATAATGCCTAGTGCCAGTGCTAGCCCAAACTCACCTTTGCGCGTTTCCAAAACAATGGCCGTGGTCAGCACGCGGGTTTCTCCGGCAATGTTGCCGCCCACCAAAATCACCGCGCCCACTTCTGCAATGATGCGCCCAAATGCCGCAATGATCGCGGCCATAATGCCTAAGCGGGCTTCCTGCACTAAGGTCAGGGCGAGTTGCCAACGCGTGGCGCCAAGTGACCGTAACTGCAATGCCAACTGTTCATCCACATTCCGGATGGCGGTCATGGATAGCCCCACAACGAGCGGCCAAGCGATGATGGTTTGCGCCACAATCATCGCGCGCGGGGTAAACAGCCACTGCAACCCGCCTAATGCACCCTGATTCGAAAGCAAGATGAACACAAGTAGACCGGCAACCACCGGCGGTAATCCCATGCCGGTGTTGATGAGCGGGGTTAAACACCCCAAATTGGTTTCGCGGTTGCGTAGGCCCAACAATACCCCAATCGGCAGCCCGAATAGCACTGCAAAAAACAACGCTGACCCGGTTACACGCAGCGTCAATCCAATGATCTCGTATAGATCCGGATCACCGCTGATGATGAGCTGCCAAGCAGACAGCAGGGCTTCAAGGAGGATTTGCATTGGAAGTATTTTATAGCGAAAGATAGGGTGTGAAATTACGAGGTTTTGTGTGCGACTAATAAAAAATTGTAATTTTCAAAGCCCTTAGACTTAAGTTGCCCGTTCGACTTCGCTCAGGGAGGGCGTATCAAGTTGTTGGGTCTGCTAAAAGCGTAAAGTCAGTTATGAGTAAGTGTTTTGCTAGAGTTTACGAAAGCCACCACAGATGCGCCCCCCACTGAGCGACGTCGTCTGAAGGTAAGGCGAAACCGCTAGTGCAACTAGAGCCTCTGCCAATTTATCACCGCTTATATTTGATATGTTTGCTATCAAGTGGCAGTCACTTCTCTACAGCGATACCATAAACCTATGTGGAAATGGATAAAACGACTACTACTCGGCCTGCTCAGCATCATCGGGATTTTTATCTTGGCGCTGGCAGGGATCATCATTTGGAATAGCATCGCGGAAGACGATTCAACTGCGCTGACCAATGTGGCCTATCAAACTACAGACGGCACAGAGGTGCGCGGATATTACGTTGAACCTGAAGGGACTGGCCCGCACCCGGCGGTAGTGTTGATTCATGAGTGGTGGGGCTTCAACGAGGGCATGGTCGTACTGGCCGACGCGCTTGCTGAAGAAGGCTATGCTGTTTTGGCTGTCGACGCTTACCGTGGCAAATTGACTGAATCTATTCCCCGCGCCCTATTTTTACGCCTCACCACCCCAGATGAACGCGTCTTTCTAGACGTTGACGCTGGCCTGAGTTACCTAATGACACAAGAGAACATCGATGTCGACAAGATTGCATCGATGGGATTTTGTTTTGGCGGTGGACACTCTCTTCAACTTGGTATGCGGCAGTCTGAAAACCTAGCCGTGACGGTCATGTACTACGGTGCAATGGAAACCATGCCAAGCTTACTTGAGCCGCTCAAAAAGTCAGACGGTGTACTGGGGATTTTTGGCGCTGAGGATCAAGGTATTCCTACGGCTGAGGTTTTGGAATTCGAAGCCGCACTCAACAGTCTTGATATCAAAAATCAGATCACGATTTATGAAGGCGTTGGTCATGCCTTCCTCACCGAAGATAACTACAACCAACCCGGCACCGCTGGCGATGCGTGGCAAGAAACGCTGGCATTCTTGGAAGAGAATTTGAAGCAGTAATTGTTTTTCGAAAGAAAGCACCTGTGTAGTGCCACTCGGCCGAGTGGCACATACGCAGGTGCTTTTTGTTTTAAACGCATGGCATGTTTCACCCACTATAATCTTCTCAACACAACAACTATTTGTACTGAGCTAAGTCGAAGTATCAATTCTCAACTTTCACCAACCATGCACCCATCTGCCCAACGCGTTTTTGATGCCACTCAAGCTGCTGGCGTCAACATCAACATTTTTGAATTTCCCGAAGGCACGCGCACCGCTGAAGACGCTGCCAAGGCCGCTGGCTGTGACATTGGCCAAATTGTGAAGAGTCTGGTGTTTACCGTCGCTGGCAATCCAGTGATGTGCTTGGTCTCTGGCGCGAATCGGATGGAAAGTAAAAAGCTAGCGGCCTTGTACGAAGTGGGCAAGAAGAAAGTCAAACGCCCCGGTGCAGATGTTGTCAAAGCTGCCACAGGTTACAGTATTGGCGGGGTGAATCCATATGGGCTAGCAACGGACATCGATATCTGGTTGGATACCGACCTGCAGCAATATGAAACCGTTTGGGTGGCAGCAGGGACGCCGAACGCGATCTTTGAAATTGAAACCAGTGCGCTAATTGCATCAACTGGTGCTACCCCAGCTGACATCAAACAGGATTAGGGATTGCGGCTATAATTTCTCGAAAATTTATAAAAACTAGCCGCGGACGAGCACGGATGAACGCGGATTAGAAAAAAATTATCCGCGTTTATCAGCGCTTGTCCGCGGCTAGCAATAGAAAACAAAAAATGAAAGCAAATATCGTAACCCTCCCAGGTGATGGCATTGGGCCAGAAGTCATCGACGGCGCGATCCAAGTGATGCGCGCGGTGGCAGAAAAATATGGCCACGAATTCACCTTTGAAGAACACCTCCTCGGCGGCTGCAGTATTGATAAATACGGCGTCTCCTTGACCGACGAAACCTTAGCCGCTTGTCAAGCCTCTGACGCTGTCTTGCTTGGCGCAGTCGGCGGCCCAAAGTGGGATGATCCAAATGCAAAGGAACGCCCAGAAAAAGGTCTGCTTGGCTTGCGCAAAGGCTTGCAAGCTTACGCCAACATTCGCCCAGTGCGCCCCAACGCTAACTTGCTAGACGCATCACCACTGCGCCCAGAACGTCTTGAAGGCGTGGACATGGTCGTGGTTCGCGAACTGACCGGCGGCATTTACTTCGGTGAACCAAAAGAAAAGGGCATGGTCGATGGCAAAGAATATTCTTTCGACACCATGCACTACTGGGACTGGGAAGTGGACCGCATTGTGCGCTTGGCCTTTGACATCGCCCGTGGTCGCAAAAAGCACCTCATCAGCATCGATAAAGCCAACGTCTTGGAAGTCTCCCGTTTGTGGCGTCGCACCGTAGAAAAAGTCGCGCAAGACTATCCAGACTGCACTTATGAGCACTTGTTGGTCGATGCAGCTGCCATGCACCTGATCACCAAGCCAGCCTACTTTGACGTGGCCGTGACCGGAAACATGTTCGGCGACATCATCACTGATGAAGCCTCTGTGTTGACTGGCTCTATGGGTAATTTGCCATCGGCCTCACTGGGTGATGGTACCGGCATTTACGAACCCATTCACGGGTCTGCCCCGGACATTGCTGGCGAAGGCATTGCCAATCCAATCGGCATGATTTTGTCAGCCGCAATGATGTTGCGCCACAGCTTCAACCTTGAAACCGAAGCTGCCGCCGTCGAAGCCGCTGTTGATGGCACCATCGGCGCAGGCGTCCGCACGCTCGACTTGAACTGGGGGAAACCTGGGTCAGTTGGAACGCGCGAAATGGCGCATGAGATTGTATCACGGCTCTAGAAGAGCAAGTTTTGAAATAGTGCGTATTGCGTAGTGCGTGGCAAAAGGGTGTTCATTGGCAATGGTCACTGAACACCCTAATGAAACGGACTACGCACTACGCAGTACTGTTTCAATACTTCGTAAATAGTTATGCTAAAAGTCTCCTTCCAAGGCGCGCTCGGTGCGAATTCAGACGCCGCAGCGCGTTTGCATTTTGCTGATAAGACCATCAAAACGGTCCCGTGTGACCGCTTTGTGGATGCCTTTGAAGCCGTTGCCAACGGTGACGTGGATCGGGCGATGATTCCGATTGAAAACTCAACGGCTGGCATTGTGTACCGTCCCTATGATCTGCTGCAAGAGTATGACTTGCACATTGTCGGGGAGCGTTACCATCACGTCGAACACTGTCTGATTGGGCAACCGGGGGCGACCATTGCCGACATCAAAGCGGCCAAGTCGCACTATCAGGCGTTGTTGCAATGTCGGCAGTATCTGAACGAGCGCGACATTGAGCACGTCGAAGCGTTTGATACGGCTGGTGCCGTCGAAGAAATCGCCAACGATCCAGCCAAAGATCCAACCGTGGCCGCAATTGCACCGGAACTTGCTGCCGAAATTTACGGTATGCAAGTCTTGCAAGTTGGGATCAACGATTCGCCGCATAACTACACGCGTTTTGTAGAACTCGCGCGGGACCCAATCGATGTGCCAACGGATACAAAAGCCAAAACGTCCATCGTGTTCTCGTTTGAGAAGAACAAGCCCGGTAATCTTTTCTGGGCCATGGGGGCCTTCGCCAGCCGTGACATCGATCTCTCCAAACTCGAATCGCGTCCGGCACCGGGCCGCCCCTTCGAGTACATGTTTTATCTAGACTTCCTCGGCAACATGGCCGACCCAGCCAGCGTCAATGCGCTCAACCAAGTGCGTGAAATGGCACCGGATGTAAGAGTGTTGGGGAGTTATGTGCGGGATGAGTTGCTGATCGGCTGATGGCTGATGAATTCAATTCCATGCAGACTAAAAATTTAGACAATTTGTAAATTTCAAAACAAATCAGCCGATCAGCCATCAGAAATCATGTCCCAATTCGATACCATCTACAACCGCGAATACACCGACTCTGCTAAATGG
>JAHDIM010000489.1 GCA_020630805.1 Anaerolineales bacterium | reverse complement strand
TCGCTCGGCAGCATGTAACGACTCATGCGCGTTTTGCAGAAGTCGCGTAAATCAGCTAGTGCGAGAGACGTGTTGGGTTGTAGCGTCGCAAACACTTTGATGCGCTCTTCGCCAAATTCTTCATCTGGCACTCCCAACACAGCGCAATCTTCGATGTCAGGGTGGGCTAAGATCCCCTCTTCGATCTCATATCCCGACACCATTTCGCCTTTCACGCGAATACGCTCAGAAATGCGGGCAACCCAGTGTAAGTCGCCATCTTCATCGATGAATGCCAAGTCACCTGTATGAAACCAAAGATTGCGCCAAGTTTTGAGCGTGCGCTCCGGCATTCCAATATATTCTGACGCCATAATGGCCGGCTCCAACGGGCGAATAACGAGTTCTCCAATTTTGCCTTGCGGTAATTTGTCATCGTTCTCATCCACAATCGCAATTTCGCATTGTCGCAATACCTTGCCGCCGCCCTGTTTGTCCCACATAGGCATAGCCGTGGCACCAGCATCGGTTGAGCCGTAGCCACCGCCGCGCGCCACTTTGACCTTGAAACGCGCTTCAAACGCATCATGATCAATTGGAAGCGGGGTGCCCCAGAAGACACGCAGGCTATGCTGTGTTTCCTCCGGAACTGGATCTGCTGCCCAAAGCAAAGATTGCACGGAACCGAGACTCATAAACCAAGTCGCTTTATAGTGCGAAACGTCTTGCCAAAAATTGCTCAGGCTGAATCCATCACGGATGATCGCGCGGCCACCAATCATCATGGCTGGCAAAACGTCATATTGCGCTGCACCTACATGAAAAAGTGGGTAAGGTGAATAAACGGCATCTGTCTCATTCAAGTCAAACGCCTCGATCATTGACTCTGCTGCGCGGACAGAGCTGCGATGTGGAATAGCGCAGCCTTTAGATACCCCCGTTGTGCCTGAGGTAAACAGAATGACTGCCGTTTCAGTATCCGGCACAGGCTGTGTCGCCTCTGAAGTGTTGTCACTAATGATGTCCACATAAGGCAGTACCGTTTTGTCTGAAAACATTGCTTTTGCTTGTTCAAGACCATCGACCATCACTAGGCGGTGGAGACGTTCCAAGTCGGCATCGATTGTTTTCAACGGAGACAAAAACTTTTCTTCAGTAATCACAGTCTCACAACCCGTGAGATTGATCATCCGCGTCAGCGCAATCCCGCGCATTGTATTGTTGATGGAAACTTCAACCGCCCCGATCTTTTTCAGCGCGTAAGAACAGCCCATAAACGCGATGCTGTTGCTCAGCATAATGCCGACATAATCGCCACGCTGGATGCCTAAAGCGGTCAACCCGTGGGCGATCTGGTTCGTTAGCGAATTGAATGCGCGATATGTGAGCGTTTCGCCAGTTTCTGCTCTGGTCAGAAAAGGACGATCTTCATAGCGATCGGCAGCATTTCGAATAACTTCACCGAGACTTACCCGTTGCTGCTCGCGACCTGTCAACCGTTCGACTGTTGGCATGTTCTATCCCTTATCAAACATGGCATCAACCGGAACCTTCATGGCGTTTGCCATCGCATTCGTCTGATGCGCCATCCCAACAATTGCAATAAGTTCTTCGTATTGTCCAGATGTCATACCTTTGCTAAACGCCGATGCGGTATGCGAATGAATGCAATAGTCACAGTTGTTAGCGATCGAAACGGCAATGTAGAGCATTTCTTTTACAAGCGGATCCAACTCGCCCGGCCCCATAATGGCCTTGAGCGAGTCCCAGGTGCGTTTCAAGTTATCAGGCTGGTGTGCGAGTACTTTCCAGAAGTTATTAACATCATCAACACCGCGCGTGGCTTTGATGTCATCAATAACAGCCTGTGATGCGGCAGGCATTTGGTCATATTCAAGAAGTTGTAGTGTGGCCATTTCGTTCCTCCAATTCGCCAAATTTTAGTATTTTCTGCACTGTTTTGCACAGAAAA
>JAHDIM010000099.1:11213-12405 GCA_020630805.1 Anaerolineales bacterium | reverse complement strand
AGCTATCAGCTATCAGCTATCAGCTATCAGCTATCAGCTATCAGCTATCAGCTATTCGCATTGTCACTATAAAAATTTACGCTTTATGTCCGATCCAAGAATTCATAAACTCGCCCGTGTACTCGTTGAATATGGCTGTGAGGTCCAGCCCAAAGACCGCGTTGTGATTCGCGCTGGAACTGCCGCCGCACCGCTGATTGAAGCCGTGTATGAGCAAGTGTTACAAGCTGGTGGCTATCCAGATGTAATGTTATCTACGCCGAACATGGACGAAATTTTTCTCAAGTCTGCGAATGCAGATCAGCTGAGTTACATTTCGCCGGCCCAACAACACTATTACGAAAACTACGAATGTCTAATGGCGCTCGGTGGGGCACTCAATACGCGTCGCCTGAGTTCCATTCCAACCGAACGGCAGGTGGCGCGGCGGCAAGCAATGCGCTCGCTTTCGGAAACATACATGCGCCGCAGTGCTGCTGGTGAGTTGAAATGGACGCTGACAGAATTCCCGACCATCTCATTGGCCCAAGATGCAGATATGAGCCTGCGGGACTATGAAAACTTCGTTTACAAAGCCTGTCATGTTGCTGGTGACGATGATCCGGTCGAATATTGGCAAGGTGTCAAAAAGGAACAAGATCGCTTAGTTGAGTGGCTCAAAGGCAAAGATCAAGTTGAAGTACGTGGCCCAAATGTGGATTTGCGATTGTCAATCAAGGGGCGTACGTTCATCAATGCCTGTGGTCAGCGCAACATGCCAGATGGTGAAATCTTCACCGGACCAGTAGAAGAGTCCGTCAACGGTTGGGTGCAGTTTACGTATCCGGCGGTGGCGTATGGCCGTGAAGTTGAAGGCGCTCGCATTCGTTTTGTCGATGGCAAAGCGGTAGAAGTGTCGGCGAAGAAAAATGAAGACTTCTTGCGCCAACAATTGGCCCAAGATGCCGGCGCGTCTTATCTTGGTGAGTTTGCCATCGGGACGAACTTTGGTATTGATCAATTCACCAAAAATATTTTGTTCGATGAAAAGATTGGCGGCTCTATCCACATGGCCTTTGGTGCGAGCTATCCAGAAACCGGTGGCAAGAATGAATCTGCGCTGCACTGGGACATGATCTGCGACATGCGTGACGGTAGTGAAATTCTGGTTGATGGTGAACTGCTCTACAAGAACGGCGCGTTTATGATCTAG
>JAHDIM010000099.1:0-11113 GCA_020630805.1 Anaerolineales bacterium | reverse complement strand
TGAAATTCTGGTTGATGGTGAACTGCTCTACAAGAACGGCGCGTTTATGATCTAGGGCCTTAGCTCATTCGGCGACGGGCTGCTTTTTCAAGTGTCTCCCGCCAGCGAATTTCAAGTTGTAATGCGTTGATGTCTGTATTCAGCGCTTCCAATTCTGATAACGAAACGTCTGCTTTCAAGGTGTCTTTTTCCATCTGAAGCAGGCGTTTTTTTAGTTTGGCAATATCCTCTTTCGCAAGCTTCGGGTCGTAAAGCAGTTCCTCTAAGAACGGTGCATAATCATCTTCTGGGGCCGTGATGAGCAAATTCTCTTCGGCGCGTGTCACGGCGACATAAGCAATACGGCGTTCTTCCTCTTCTTCACGCGGATGCTGCGTTTGTACCCGCTGCAAATTGAAGTAGATGACATTTTCGAATTCTTTCCCTTTGGCCTGATGGACCGTTGAGAAAATTACTCCGTTTTCAGGGGTATTGGCTTGCATCGACTGCCTGCGGGAATTGTGCTGCGCATCACTTAAGACGTCATTCAAATAGGCATAAAACGCATGAATATCTGGATAGTCATGTGCGACAGCCTGAATGATTTCAAAAACAACATCGTCAGTTGCTTGGTCGCCTGCGTCTGGTGCCGCTGCCTGTTCGCCGTAAAAGTCAATTAGCTTGAATTGCCGTTCGAGTTTATTCAACACCCGCGTGGGGTCTGTCGTGACCTTGTTGATGAAACGTCGCACCAACTGCAACTCCAAGATGAAATCTCGGATTTGCTCACGTTCATGCGTTTTGACGGCGCTTTGCGCTGGGGCGCGTTTGAGTCCTTGCCAAGTGTCAATGCTGCCGACCGTCTTATTCGTCAAGTATTTGTTAGGTCGTTTCAGCACCCGCCGGAGCTGTTGCGTGGTGGTGTCTTCTGGGTGTAACAAGACGCTCAAATAGGCGTGTAGGTCTTTCCCAACTTGGGTTTGAAACAGCCGCAGTTCATCGATTGGTGTGTGGGGAATACCGTGTGCGTCTAGGGCTTTTGCCAGCGGAAATTGATACACGTGATAACGGAACAGCGCGGCATAATGACGCCAGTTGTTGTGGCCGCCCTTGGCTTGGGTCGCTAGCCAATTTGCTGCGGTTCTGGCTTGCTCCCAAAGGGAGTCTTCTAACTGGACTTCTAACTTGCCGGCCGGCGCTTCTGCGCGGGCTTGAATGTCTTTGCTCACTCGTGAACGATTGTGTTCAATGAGGCGGCGTGAATGGCGCACAACGGCTTGGGCGGAGCGATAGTTTGTGTTGAGCACTACCAACCGATGTGCCGGGTGTTGATGCCGAAATTCGCGAATGTGACTTACTGCTGCGCCGCGCCAGCTATAAATCAGTTGGTCATCATCTCCAACCACAAACAGATTGTTTTGCGGCCAAGCCATTAGTTGCATCATCAACAGTTGCGCTTGGTTGAGATCTTGAAATTCATCCACAATCACATAGTCAAATTTCTGTTGCCATTCTGTGCGCCAGGCTTCATTTTTGACCAGCATCCGCACTGCCAAGTACACCATGTCAGTGAAGTCTAAAAACTGATTGCGAAACTGATTGAGTAGATAACTCTCAAAAATCGGTTGGAACTCCAGCTTTTTGCCGTCGATAACCAAATTATGATCTTCAGGATGACTAAGTTCAGTACGAATGCGCTGCAAGGCATCACTCATGTGTTCAAACACGTCTTGATATTTGCCGCGTGGAATCTCGTAATGCTCCGCCACGGAGCGCTGTAACAAATTACGCCGACGTTCAAAACTGCGCTCTTGACTGAAACGCCACGGCAGAACGGAGCGGATAAATTCATATCCGAGCGAGTGGAATGTCCGTACCTTTGCATTCGTGACGCCGCGTCCCTGCAAGCGCATATTCATCTCTTCCATCGCTTTGCGGTTGAACGCCAGCGCTAAAATGCGCGCAGGCTCGACCCCTGCGTTGATCAAATGCACCATGCGGTTGACTAGCGTGCGTGTCTTGCCAGAGCCTGCCGGTGCTAGGACTAGCATTGGCCCGGTATTATGCTCAAGCGCTTGCGTTTGCCGTGGATCTAGCGAGTCAAGTGGCAGCGGATTGTTAGCTGACTGGGGTGATGAGGTCGTTTGGGGGCGTTCAATCGTGTCAAAATCAACTTGGGCTGGATGGCGAAACACTGTACTTTGCGCTGTGATTGCTTGGAGTTGCTCACACAACAAGCGTGCACGTACGTAGGACAGGTCGAAATGCAGTTGCTTTGGGTCAGTACTGCGTGCGGCATACGTCAGCGAATCTGGTTCAGACAGGATGCAAAACGGTATGTCCAACTGTAACGCTGGATAGAGCACTTGCTCAATTAGCTCGCCGCACACCACAAAATGGTCTGGGCTTGGTAAATCCAGATGCACAATAACGAGCTTGGCAATTTTGTCGAGCTTCGGGGCTTTCTTTGTAATTCTTGAAGCTTGAAAGCTTTGGACTGCTTTGCCAAACGTGCTTTGCGCAGCCTGAATGAGAGAGGTTACAAAGTCGGTGTCTACGTTATAGACAGTGAGATTGCCAGCGTCCGGAAGGCGTGACAACCATGCAGATGGGCTACTCAATTTGCGTATGCAACGACTGCCACAAGCGGATCAGTCGCGGGACTAGGGCTACGGTCTAACTGCTGAATATCCGTCCAGTTTCCGGCTTTGGTCAAAAATGTATCGACAAGATCGAGGCGACCTTGCATGTCCTGCTGCAACCAAATGTTGATTGCCTTAGTCGGAAAGCAGCGGTTAGAAAAGGTGATAACCAGCGGTGCAGCGGGCTTTAGGCAGCGACTTAGTTCCCGCAAAACGGCAATGGGGTCCTTCAAATAGTCAATCGACACACAAATACCGGCTCCATCAAAACTGTTTTCTTCAAACGGTAACGCAGGAGTGGTATTCAAATTTTGCACACGGTAGTCGTCCAAACGCGGATTAGCCGCGAGTTCAGCGGTGTTCATGCCAATGCCGAATACGTATTTATAAGCAACGTCATCTGGTAAATGGCTGACCCAACTGCTCATGAGGTCTAAAATGACGCCATTGGTTGGAAAATATTCGCGATACAGTTGTGTGACCGCCGCAATCGCTGCATCATCGATATGTGTGACCATGCGCGGTTGCTCATAGAAATACTCGTCGGGCGTTTCATCCCAACGTTGAAAGTCTTGTGGTGAAAACTGCATTGCGCCTTAGGCTGGAGCAAATACGAACTTTTCGTCTGGCTGGCGACTTAGGCGATGCACTGCACGGACTGCTTTCAATGGTAACGGCGCGTAAATGTGCGGGAAGTCTTGCCCAGCTTCATACAGGTCTTCGAATATCACCTCAGCATTGGTTTGGGCGGCGTCAATTTCTAAGACCAATAGGTCTGTAGCGTCTGCAAAAATGAAGTTAGCAGTGCCAGTGACTTGATCTAAAGTGGAGTAGTGAATGAAGCCTTCACTGGCAAGTGACTCTGGTCGGTACAAGACGGTATCTTTTACGGCTTGCCATTCGGCTTCAAAAATAATGTGATAAAGGGTAAGGTCTGTTGTCATGTCAATGTCGTGGATATTTGTAGGACTAATTTTACTGCTGTTATTGCTGACACCAGTGATCTTGTTGCGGCGGCCAGCCGAAACCAAGGTGCAAGATAAATTTGTGGAAGCTTATGACCTAGAAACTGTCCCAGATAAAGACAGCGAGGAATACTTAGCGCTGCAACAATACTATCAGTATCTTGCGAGCGCAGCTGGAGAAGAAGAGGACATTGAACTGTAAGGCCACGGCTAGCCGTGGCCTTACAGCGGTTAGTTAGCGATTCCCGCGGCCACCGTTACCACGCCCATCGCGGTCACCTCGACCGCCGCCGCCATTGCCGCCGTTTCCGTTTCCGTTGCCACGTTCATCACGCGGAGGATTGGCAGGCTGAATAGCAACAGGCTGTTCAGGAATAGTTGAAACCGGTGCTGGTTCAGTGCCCGTTGCGGTAAACGGATCACTAAATCGCGCATCGCTGAGGAAGGTGGAGTCAGTCAGTGTATTCAGGAACGCAACAATCGCTGCTTTCTCCGCGTTACTGAAGTTGTACTGATCTGGACGGCCATTGTCACTCAGCACATTGGCCAAGTTCGGATGGTCTTGAATGCCACCGTTATATTGGTTGAGTACATCATCTAACGTTGCAAAGCGTCCGTCGTGAAAATACGGTGCCGTGACCGCCACGTTCCGCAGTGATGCTACGCGGAAGCGACCAGCATGGTTCTGGTTACCAGTGACCTCTGCTAAGCCGAGATCGGTCGTAGATGCTGTATCTAAGCCAATGTTCGCAGTGTTGCTCGGCCCCCGTTGGCGGGGTGCTTCACTTACAAATGCTTCAGTAGAGTGGCAGGCGGCACACGCAATTGGTCCACGATTTCCAGGGTTGAAGAACAGGCGCTTGCCTAAATTCTCTTGCGCTGTGAAGTTCGGGAAGTTTTGGTTTGCGTTGGCTACCTGTACCCGGCCTTGGTCGTACTTTGAATTCGCACTCACCATGCTGCGCACAAACTGAGCGAGCGCCAGCGAAATGCGCTCTGAGGTGACGACATCATCCCCAAATGCAGCGGTGAACAGTTCAGCGTAATACGGCTGCGTTGCCACAAGCTGATTAAGCTGTTCTATGGTCAGCCCCATTTCAACTTGATCTAGAAACGGCATGAGCACCTGGTCTTCTAATGACGCAGCCCGTTCATCTAAAAAGAATCGACCGTTGTCATTGAAGCGGGCATTGGCTAGCCCAGGTGAATTACGCCGGGTTGTCCCCGCCACCCCAATACTGAACTGATTAGGATCCGCAAAGCTATTGGCTTGCACGTGGCAAGACGCACAAGAGACGGTTCCGGTTGAACTCAGCGCAGTGTCATAAAACAATACCCGGCCTAACGCGGCACCAGCATCTGTGACTGGATTGTTCGCTGGGGTATTGTCCTTGGAGATCACGCTGTCTTGGTTGCGTGAACGGATGGTGTCCGTGAAAAAGTGCTGGGGAAGTGCAGCGTTTGCGTAGCTGTAGCCAATGGTTGGCAGCGTAGGCGCGCGTGCAACAGATTGCCCGTGCTGCGCTGCATCTGCACTTTCAACATAGGCCAACGTCAGATATACCAACATGACACATGCGGAAGTTGCATACAATAACAACGCGCGCGACGTTTGTCTTGTCATACAAATTACCTCTATAGACTAGTGCGCCTGCCGTTACTCTTCGTATTGAAAAGGATAGCAGGCGCGGTTCGATGTTCGCATTGATGGTAAGGCGGTCTTACAACACTTTTCGGCGTTTTTACAAAGGTTTTACATGGCGTGAATTGGTGTTGGTTGCGAGGTTCCGAAGTTGCGCCGTTACGCCGAAACATCGCAACTCCGCAACAACTTCCTGAACATTTCCAAACTCGAACCAAGACCTACCAGATTTCTGATACGCTTAACACATGGCAACAATTCTTATTGTCGAAGACGAAGACTCTCTCCGCGAACAGCTGTCGCATAACCTTGAGGCTGAAGGCTACGAAACAATTACAGCGTCCGACGGCCAAATGGGGTTAGATACAGCGCGTGAAATGCAGCCAGACCTCATTATTCTGGATCTAATGCTGCCGCAGCTTGACGGTTTATCTGTCTGCCGCATGATTCGGCGCGACTCACAAGTGCCCATCATTATGCTGTCAGCACGTGGCATGGAGATGGACAAGATCACCGGTCTCGAAACTGGGGCAGATGACTACGTTGTTAAGCCATTTGGGATGGGCGAATTGCTGGCGCGCGTAAAAGCCAACCTGCGCCGCGAAGCTAGTAAAGTGGCAGCGCGGAACCCAACTGTGATCGAGTCGAACGAACTCAAACTAGACATGATTGCCCGCCGCGTTTGGCTCCGCGATGTTGAACTTCATTTGACTCAAAAAGAATTTGGCCTCCTTGTAGAACTCATGCGAAACAAAGGCGTGGTGTTGTCACGCGATTTGCTGCTGGAGCAAGTGTGGGGGCATGACTATGTGGGAAACAGTCACACGGTCGATGTTCACATGCGGTGGCTGCGTGAAAAGATTGAAGATAATCCTTCTAAGCCAATGCGCATCACAACCGTACGTGGCGTTGGCTACCGTTTCGAAGACTAAGCGTTATGTTCCAGTCTAACCGTAAAGAACTACAGCGGACGCAGCAGCGTTTGGTGCTTGTCGAAGCTGAAAACAAACGGCTGCGTCAAGAGAACGAAAAGCTCTCCAAAAAGATCAATAAGCACGACACGAAACTTGAGCGTACTAGTTTACGCCTCAAAGCAATGGCGAAAGCCGTGCGAGAAATGGTCATCATGTTGGATGATGATCTAAACGTGCAATATGCCACGTCACAGGCGCGGCAGTTCTTTGGGCAGTCTGGCAAAAACTTGCCCAGCCTCTTGGAATTTTCTGACTCACGCGAACTTGTACAACTCGTGCGTGACGCGCTGGCCGAACAACGTGCGTTAGTCGATATGGACTGGCAGATTCAACTGGGTGACACGCCATACCAGGTGCGCGTTGTGACGTTTGCGCAAGGGGTGGCCGTTGCGCTCAAAGATGTCTCCGACATCCAACGCTTGGGACGGGCGCGGCGCGAATTTGTTGGCAATATCTCACACGAATTGCGTACCCCCATCACCACAATAGGCCTAATTGTTGATGGTTTGCTTGCCCAGCAAAATGTACCTGATGATATTTCAACAGGGTTACAAAACATTCAATCAGAAGCGGATTTGTTGCAGCATATGGCGCAAGAGTTGCTGGACTTGGTTCAAATTGAGTCAGGACGGGCGCTATTCCGCTTAATCCCAATTCCGCTAACCGATCTACTGCAGGGGCCATTAGACCGCGTCAAAAGCCAAGCGCGCCGTAAGGCGCTAAGTCTGACAACTAAGATTGATCCCGTGGTGATGGCACTGGCAGATCCTGCTCAGTTTGGGCGAGCCTTTGGCAACCTAGTCCAAAACGCAATCAAATTTACGCCTAGGGAAGGCAGTGTTCATATTGACACCCAAGTCAGTGAAGAGGAAATTGTGATCTCTGTCAAAGACACTGGCCCTGGCATTGCGCCATCAGATCTTGACCGCGTATTTGAACGTTTCTTTAAAACAGACCGCACGCGCTCCAGTGGCGGGACAGGTCTAGGACTCGCGATTGCCAAACATGTTGTCGTAGAGGGACACGGCGGGCGAATCTGGGTTGAAAGCTCCGGGGTGCGTGGTCAGGGCGCTACCTTTTACATGACTTTGCCAAGATCGTTTGAGTAGTTTGGAGGTTAGTGGCCGCGGCAATAGTATGCTTCATCAGCCATCAGCCATCAGCCATCAGCCATCAGCCATCAGCCATCAGCCATCAGCAACCTTAAATTCTCTTAACATTTGTCAAGAGGATTTGAGGATCCCTTTCCGCAGATTTTATTTTGCTCTGTGATAATTCGGTTATAGAGGATATAACCGAAACTAATGTCTCAGACACCCCAATCGAATACGTCATCTGACGTTCTACCAGATCTCAGCAGTCGCTCTTCCATTGGTGAAAGCGTTATTGCTGGGGTTCTTTTTCTCTGCGGTATTATCTCCATTTTCACCACAATTAGTATTGTTGTTGTGCTTGTACGGGAAGCGTACTTGTTCTTCGGTGCGCCCGAAGTCACGCTGCGTGAGTTTTTCACCGGAACAAACTGGCAACCTGCAATTGGGCAATTTGGAATCTGGCCGCTTGTCAACGCAACGCTGATGACCAGCTTTGCCGCCATGCTTGTCTCCTTGCCACTTGGAATTAGTGCTGCGATTTACCTCAGCGAGTATGCATCTGAACGGGCGCGCGGCATCATCAAGCCTATTCTTGAAATTTTGGCTGGTATTCCAACAGTGGTCTATGGTTACTTCGCACTGACCTTCATGACACCTCTGCTGCGCAATATCTTTGGCAAAGGCACTGTCGATATTTTCAACACTGGCTCGGCCGGTATAGTCATGGGTTTCATGATTTTGCCGATGATCAGTTCTATCAGTGAAGACGCGCTTCGCGCTGTGCCAGACAGTTTGCGCAACGCGGCTTACGGCCTTGGTGCTACCAAGTTTGAAACCGCAGTGCGCGTTGTTGTTCCAGCAGCACTCTCTGGGATTATGGCGGCCTTCATTCTGGGTCTCTCTCGCGCTGTCGGTGAAACCATGATTGTGGCAGTCGCTGCCGGTGCTGGCCCCCGCAACTTCGATAATTGGGGCGAAGCGTTTAGCGCTGAAGGCTTCAATTTCTTCAAAGCGGCTGAAACGATGACCGGTCACATCGCGCGGATTAGTCAAGGCGATATCAGCTACGCGACGCTCGACTACTCTAGCATCTTCTCTATCGGTCTATTGTTGTTCATCATTACGCTGATGCTCAATATTATTAGCCGCAGCGTTGTAAATCGCTTGCGTGAACAATACGAATGATCCCTGAAACAAATTCGAACTACAATCCGCGTCTCGTGATGCGGCAACGGATTGGCCGTGCTTGGCAGATCGCGTTTATGTCATCCACAGTCTTGGCACTGGTCTTCCTGATTGTGCTAATGCTGAACATTGTCAACAGCGCTTTTGGCTTGGTCGCACTGGAAAACACAATCCCACCTTCAGAACTCGCAGACGAACCACTTGAGTCGCTAGAAAAAGAAGCGCTCGTGGCAATTTTGGCTGACAACATTCGCACGAATGCTGGGCGTAAGCTGGAGCGCGAACAGCGCTTTTTTGCTGATGGCTTGGCTTTTGAAGCCCAAGACAAGTGGGATGAAGTGTGTGCCCGTGCAGAGCCACCGGAAGGATGTCTCAATGACCCGCGTGACCATGCTAACGTGCTAGCACTGGTGTATGAACGCGTTGTTGAACAGCAAGTTCTGGAAACCTACCCACTCTGGGACTCCATCACACGCGCTGATGAAATCCGAGCAGAAGTCGCGGTAAAACACCCAGATGCAACGGTTGAGTTTTGGAGCTGGCTAGATCGCCAATTCATTACAACCCCAATGTCATCTGACGCTGCTTTGGCTGGCGTTCGCACGGCAATTATTGGGTCGATCTGGGTGATTGCACTCACCATTTTATTCGCATTTCCGACTGGTGTTGGCGCAGCACTCTATCTTCAAGAGTATGCACCTGACAACTGGCTGACTCGCATTATTCAAACCAATATCGATAACTTGGCTGGTGTACCTTCCATTTTGTACGGGATGCTGGGGCTAGCAATTTTTGCGCGAGCGCTGGAATATTTCACCAGCGGCCAATTCATTGGCGTTGGGTCTGAAAATGGCCGCACAATTTTGTCAGCTGCACTCACAATGTCGCTGCTGATCTTGCCCGTGATCATCATCAATGCGCAGGAAGCGTTACGGGCTGTCCCAAGTAGCTTGCGGAGTGCCGCTTATGGCGTTGGCGCGACGCGCTGGCAAATGATCTGGTCGCATGTCTTGCCATATGCCATGCCTGGAATTTTGACCGGCACGATCTTGGCAGTCTCACGCGCCATTGGTGAAACGGCACCGTTGCTCGTGGTTGGGGCGGCAACGTTTATGACCAACGATCCAAGCAGCATTTTCTCGAAATTTACAGTGATGCCGATCCAGATTTTCAACTGGACGTCGCGTCCACAGGCAGAGTTCCGCAATATTGCTGCGGCTGCCATTATTGTTCTACTGTTCATCTTATTGACGCTAAACACGACGGCCATTTTGCTCCGCAATCGGTTTAGCACCCGTCGTTAGTTTAGAAAGGAAATTGTTTCATGGTTGCAAATACAATGACCCAAGCAGAAGCTGTGCAAGGCATTACAACAGCAAAACCTGTTGTCGCCGAACGCATGCAAAAAACTGGAACTGGTCGACTTGCGCTTGATGCTCAAGACGTCCACGTTTATTACGATACATTTCACGCTGTAAAAGGCATTTCTCTGCCAATTCGCGAGAAAGAAATTACGGCACTCATTGGACCATCTGGCTGTGGGAAGTCTACGCTCTTGCGCTGCTTCAACCGCATGAACGATGTCGTGCCAACCGTTCGCATTGAAGGCAAGATTCTGTATAAGAATCAAGATATTTACGCCACTGGTGTTGATCCAGTTGCCGTGCGCCGTCGCATTGGTATGGTCTTCCAAAAGCCAAATCCATTCCCAAAGTCCATTTACAACAATGTAGCTTGGGGAGCCAAGATCAATGGCTACAAGGGCAATATGGATGAGTTGGTTGAGAAATCACTCCGCCAAGCAGCGCTCTGGGATGAAGTCAAAGACAAGCTGCACCAAAGTGGGTTGTCGCTATCTGGCGGGCAACAACAACGGTTGTGTATTGCACGGACGCTCGCCATTCAACCAGATGTCATCTTGATGGATGAACCGGCTTCAGCGCTTGATCCGATTGCGACCAGTAAGATTGAAGAGCTGATGTTAGAACTAAAAAATGATTACACGATTGTGGTTGTGACGCATAACATGCAACAAGCCGCACGTGTTTCAGATCGTACTGCGTTACTTTGGCTAGGGGAGTTGGTCGAATATGATGAAACGCAAACGATTTTCACCAACCCAAGTCAACAAAAGACAGAAGACTACATTACTGGTCGTCACGGGTAGGTGTTTGGATCGAAGTAACAAACTTCGATCGCTTTCAAATTGGTACCTATTCGAGTGTTTGGAAATCCTTAGTGCCAATTTTCTTACAGTGCAACACAAAAGATTTGGAGCAACTCGAGCGTTGGCCGTGTTGTGCTAGGAGGCTTTACTGATCGATGCAATTGCACCGCAGTATTCTTGAAAACAGCCTGCAAGAACTTCAAGTGAAGTTGCAGGAAATGGCGCGTCTTTCATTAGACGGCTTAGAGCAAGCGATTGAATCGCTCAAACGCGGCGATACCGCGCTTGCGCAACGCGTGATTGTTGGTGACGAGAAGGTCAATGCGTTGGAAGTTGAAATTGAACAGGCCGTGGTAGTGACTATTGCGACGCAACAACCAGCTGCGAGCGACTTGCGCGCGATTATTGCAGGGTTGCAGATTGCGACAGAGCTAGAACGGATTGGGGATCACGCTGCCAGCATTG
>JAHDIM010000098.1 GCA_020630805.1 Anaerolineales bacterium | reverse complement strand
GGTTGTAGATGGTAATTGCAAACGTGATGTTGTCGCCGCGGCTAATTTGACCTTCAGTGACCAGCGTTTTCATCAATGCCAAGTCAAAGCGCGTGACTGGAATTTGCGCTGGATCGTGATCATCTTCGTCACCGCCGTTTTTACCGTCTTCGTCAATGACGTTGTCGTCATCAAGATCATCGGTTTCTTCTGGGGTGTTGAAGTTTTCGTCGTCTGGCGTGCTGTCGATATCTTCACGGGTTGGACCATCTGGCGTGTCTGAGGCATCTGAGATTTCAGCCCAGTTGATCAGCGTGCTGCCGTCAAAGTCTTCATTGATATCCAGTGAAATATCAAAGCTAACGTCGTCGTGATGAGGCAATGTGTCAATGTAGAACGTGCCATCACCATTCTTAGTCAGGTTCACGAACACACCGTTGGTGGTTTCGAGCTCCCAGTTCTCAACCTCACCCAAGTTGGCATAGGTCATGCCTTCTGGAACGAAGTCAATAATGTCAATATCGTAGGCATTCAATGTGCCTTGGTTGTAAACCGTGATGGTGTAATGCACTGGGTCACCAGGGCTGTATGGGCCTTCGCCCTTCACCACTTTGGTTAACGCCAAGTCAAAGGTTTGCGTCACAGTGACTGGTGCCGGATCGTGATCGTCTTCATCGCCGCCGTTCTTACCATCTTCGTCAATGACATTGTCATCATCGAGGTCGTTGGTTTCTTCTGGCGTATTGAAGTTTTCACCATCTGGCGTGCTGTCTACGTCAACACGGGTGTCACCGCCGTCTTCATCTGAAGCGTCTGAGATTTCCGCCCAGTTGGTGATCAACGTGCCTTGGAAATCAGGGTCAATTGTCATCACAATGTCGAAGCTGATTTGGTCGCCAACAGCGAGTTCATCAATGGTGAACGTGCCGTCGTCATTGTTGGTAAAGCCAACTGTTGCCCCGTCTTGCGTGGTCAAGTCACCCGTCGCGGTTGAGCCAGCGGCGGTGTACACCATGTCACTTGGGATGTAGTCCACAACATCAATGTCGTAAGCGTGTACATCCCCTTGGTTGTAGATGGTGACCGTGAATGTCACTGGATCGCCCTGCTCTATGGTGCCAGCGGTTGACAGCACCTTATCGAGTGCCAAGTCAAAGCGCGTCACCGTAATTTGAGCAGGATCGTGATCATCTTCATCACCGCCATTCTTCCCATCTTCATCGATTACGTCATCGTCATCGAGGTCGTTGGTTTCTTCTGGGGTGTTGAAGTTTTCGTCGTCTGGCGTGCTGTCAATATCTTCGCGAGTTGGACCACCGTCTGTGTCAGACGCGTCTGAGATTTCAGCCCAGTTGGTCAACGTCGTGCCAATGAAGTCAGCAGCGATTGTGAGTTCAATATCAAAACTGACTGAGTCGCCCTTTGCGAGTTCGTCAATTGTGAATGAGCCATCACCGTTGTTAGTAAAGCCAACGGTAGCAAGATCAGTCGTGGTCAAGTCGCCAGTTGCGGTTGAATTGGTCGCGCCGTAGCTCATACCAGTTGGAATGTAGTCGGCGATATCAATGTCATAGGCATCTAGCGTGCCTTGGTTGAAGACGCTGATGCTAAAGACAACTGAGTCACCCGGTGCAAATGGACCGGTGCTAACCAGCGTTTTGCGCAACGCAAGGTCAAAGGTTTGCGTCACCGTCAATGGCGCTGGATCGTGATCATCTTCGTCACCACCGTTGCGACCGTCTTCATTGACGACGTTGTCATCATCAAGGTCGTTGGTTTCACCGTCTTGGTTGAAGTTGTCCGCATCTGGAATGCTGTCGATATCAAAGGCCGTGGTGCCACCGTCTGAGTCTGAGGCATCTGAAATTTCAGCCCAGTTGATGAGCGTTGTGCCTTGGAAGTCTTCCGCGACCACCAACGCTATATCAAAGCTGACTTGGTCATCAGCAGCCAAAGCGTCAATTGTGAAGGTGCCGTCGTCATTGTTGGTAAAGCCAACGGTTGCGCCATCATCGGTAGACAAGTCACCAGTTGCGGTTGAACCTGTCGCGGTATAGGTCAAGTTCGCTGGGATGTAGTCCACAACGTCAATGTCAAAGGCGTCAACGTCACCTTGGTTGTAAACCGTAATGGTAAACACGGCGGTGTCACCTGGAGCAACCGCTGTTGCCGTGGTGAGCACTTTGTCTAACGCAAGGTCAAATAGTTGCGCAACGAACTCAGCTGGATCATGATCATCTTCATCGTCGGCGTTGACATCAGTATTGGCAACATCACCTGAATTGGTGTAATCGCGTGTTTCATCTGCGTCATTACCGGTGTTTTGGTCATTGTCGCTGTCATTTGCCGTGTTTGTATCTGGGAAACTGTCAATATCGTTACCGGTGTCGGTCGCGATTTCAGCCTCATTCCGATAGGTCACATAACTCAAATCTTTGAGTTGGGCTTGAATGACCAAGGTCAAGCTTTCGCCTGGTTCAAGGCTATGGGTAGCACCCAAGGTCCACGTCACTGTGCCTGGTGCTGCTGGATCTGTGGTTGCAGATGCATCGTTCACAGAAATGTCTACACCAGTGGTTGCATCGGCAACGTTGGTCGCAGATGCCGCGACGTAAATTACACCAGCAGGCAATGTATCCACCACGGTAAATTCGCGGCTGTCAATTTCACCTTGGTTCATGACCGTAATGTTATAGGTCACGATGTCATCAATTTGTTTTGGTGTTTCACCGTCAATAGTCTTGACCAATGCCAAGTCATAGTCGCCGACAACAAAGCCAGCATCCAAGGTGTGGTTACTCGCCCCGCTAATTTCAGTGGTGTAGTCCAACTTCGGCAAAACCTTGCCGTCAATTTCTATTGTGCCGTCTAAGTCGCTGTCGTTAGCATCTGTGCTGTCTGCACTGTTGCTTTCTGTTGGCGCTAAGTCTTCTGCAAAGATGCCGCCCGGCAACACTGAGGTTGTGGTTGAAGCATCAAATGCAATGGTGTAAGACTGATTGCGGCTGGCATCAAAGTAATAGTGGCCATTTGCATCGGTTGTGGTTGAAATAACCGCCCCAGATTGCAAGCGCAAATAAACCGTAACGCCCGCCAACGGCAATTCATCAGGATCTTGAACGCCATCAGCGTCAGCGTCTAACCAGACATAGTCCCCAATTTGGATTGGCATTTGTGGACACATCAAGTCCACATCACCCAAACCACCGGACTTCCCTTGCGTCCCTGCCATATCTGCTTCGTCACCGTCAGCATTTGAGCCGGGTGACGCATACAGCATATAGCCTGGATTACGAGGCGCACCATCTGTAGTGCTGTGCCAGTTGATACCACCAGCAGTATGGACAAGGTTATTGTATGGATCCATACCAGCAGCAATAATTTCATTGCTCCCTGGAAGAACAGCTACACCAGCGTTCGCAGTTTCGCGGTGTCCACCGCCCCACGTGTCGCCGTAGAAGAATTCACCACCGCCTGGGCCTTCATTGGTTGTCGCACCATTCACGCCAGAGGTGACTTGGTCACCACCGACACCACAAACACCCGCATTTTCCATTGCCCAATCACCGTCGGCGTCTTTACAGGCAAGCAGCAGGTCACCGCTAGTATCGTTGTAATGTAACGTCGTATCGTTGGTGTCTAGACCATAGTTGCGCCAGCCCCATTGGTGGCTCATGCGGTCAGAGAATGCCAAAACCATGTTGTCGCCATCTGTAAAGTCGATGTCTACCATGATTGGTGTCGCCCAACAGGAGCGGTCTGCTCTTGGTGCACTCACAGGCAAACCGGTGCTACGCCATGGCATCCAGTAGTTGTCTGGAGAGAAACAGGTGCTGGTCAGACCAGCGCCCTTGCGATAGTCAAGGGTGTAGCGCAAAACTTGAACAGGATCAACCGTTGGAGCGCCAGGAATAACAGCGGCACCCAAGTCAGCAGTCAAGTCATATTCGTAAACAATTGCTTCGAGTTCTGAACGACCAATCGGTGTATCTTTGTCAGCAAGTTGTGAACCGTCACAAATCAGACCAACAAACATCGCCCCATCGCGATAGTCCACCGCGAATGGTCGGTGTTCACCGTCAACACAAGCTGCGGTTGCAACCCCATCTTGGTCAAGTACAGCCGCATCGCCAGGTGCTGGGATGTCATAGGTCAAGACCAAATCTTTGCTTTGCGTGTCAATGAAGTGAACTTTCTTTTCATAGAGGTTGACCACCAACAGCATTTCGCGGTCAATCCAGCCATCTACAGACTGGTCAAGCGCTTCATCTGTCACCAGATCAATATCACCCAAGCTGGTGCGGAAGATCAGGTCATACACGTCAATATCGTAAGATGGATCTGGCGTATCCCAGGCCAAATTACGTGCTGCGTTACTTGGAATAATTGACTGACCAACGTCCAAGTTAAGACCGGCCGGATCGGCAACATCCAAAAATTCACCGTTGACCGGCACGCCAGTGCTGAAGTCTACAGAGTAAATACCACCAGGTCCAAGTGGCCCCAAACCAATGTGGCGCTTCAAGAATGCTGACGTATAGACAATTTCATATTGTTGAGACCATGCCAAACCCCAGATTGCACCGGTATCTTCCTGTGTTGCCAAGTGATCTGGCTCAATTACATTTCCATTGGCAACGGTCCACTCGGTGCCGCCTTGTGAAACTTCAAAAGCACTCCCTTGCGCCGTATATGGAAAACCAACCAATGTATCCATCCCTTTCAAACGGTCTGTCGCGTCAGCATGCAAAGCATCACCGTTGACGAAACAAGTCGTCATGGCGTAAGCGTTTGTTGCATCACAGGTATAGGTTGATGGATCTACAGCGGAGACATTCAATGTCACATCGCCTGCGCTCAAATCTACGATTTGAACAGCAGCGCTCGTGTCATCTACAGCGTCTTCATAAGTTGGTGTGTTTGCATCAGCATCGTCGTCAGTCATATTGACTGGCCCGACTTGCATTTCAACTGGATAGGTTGAGGTATCCACTTCCATGCGCAAGAGGTCACCATTACAACTGGTCGTATCACCAGGAGCAAATGTCGCGATCCCCCCACCAGCTGTGGTTGTTGTCGCACAAGCAGTGGCAGTCGGGTCATCCGAGTCAAAAAGACTGACGGTGACGCCATCGATACCGCTTTCACTACCATCATAGGTAGAGTCAACGTCTTCGTCTTGGAAGACATTGACAGTAAGTGTGTTGGTGGCTGCATACACAATTCGATCATTGTGCGTGGCAGTTAACACAGGCGTTGACAACAGTAAGACTGTGATCAAACGGATTAGCAATTTATTTGGAGATAGATGCGTTTTTGGGAATTTCATTGATACCTCTTTCGACATATTTACGTCTTTTAAGATTAGAAGCCTCCCGCATTCATTAGATTTAGGTTTGTTAAAGATGCTGCCAAAACTATTAAGAAATCACCCGACACATCACAAGAATATATAGTACATAAGATTAGTTAACCTCGTATTCAACTAATTTGTTTGTGATTCAGCATCAAAAAAGGAGGAAATTCCGGTAATTTCAGAGGTTTCAAGGCTGTTCGCGTCATATCCATAAAAATTTCTGCGCAAAGTTTACGAAACTTCTAAACTCACAACTTCTCTTGTCAACTTAATTAATCTCAACGGCGTCCTGCGGATCGGCATCGAAAGTGCAACCGTCTTCACAAACAAGCGCACTGTGTTAAAGCCGCTCTTAAATGAAAACGGCCTCTCCAGTGAAAGGCCGTTTTTACTAGCAGCAGTCGCCTATTTTGGGATCTATGCGGTCAGAACTGCTTCGCGCCGTTTGTAAGCAACGGTCGCCACGTTAGCAAAGAGTAACGCAATGACAACGGCATAAACCATTAGACTAGCTGCGTCTGTGCCATAGTACCCCGTCGTCGGGATCTGATTCGGGATCAGTTGAACGCTGGCTGGCGTTGAACGCGCCCCTGCGGCGTTGCTGGCAATCACGTCGGCAACGTTGTCAATGCGGTCTGGCGCAGACGCTGTATTGTTGATGCGCACACTCAAGGTGACTGCAACCGTTTCATTTGCCGCCATGTCGCCAATGTCTATGCGCACCGTGCGGGTGGAGGCATCATAACTGGCAGTACCCCGTGATGACTGCGCGCTAAGATAGTCTAAGCGAGAGTCCAACACATCGATAATGGCCGCGCCGGTCAATACAGCAGCGTTTGGATTAGTCGCATTGATTGTGTAAGTCACCACATCACCTACGGCAGCAATACTGCGGTCGCTAGCCTTTGTGATCACTGGCACCGCCAATGACTGTGCTTGTGGAGCAACCGGCACTGGTGTCGGTGTTGGCGGTACTGGCGTTGGCGATGCAGCACGCGCAGCGATTGCTTCTTCAATTGCAGACAGCACGCTTCCGCTTGCAAGACCGGCATCAATCGTTGGGTCAAACTCACCCGCTTCCAAGTTCACGACTTCAGAGCGCCCTGTTGCGCGGTCAGCGTCACTATCTTTACTTGCATCAAGACCTTCATGATGCATTGTGAAGCCGAAACCGGCTGGCGGCACAAATTCCACAATATAGTCACCTGGGAGCAACCCGCGGAATTCGTAGTAGCCTTCAGAGTTCGTCACTGTGGTTCCCAAAACTGTTCCTTGTGGGTCAAGCAGGCGCACCGTTACATTCTCGATTGGTGCCTCGTCATCATCTTGGGTCCCATCGGCGTCGGTGTCAAACCAGACGTAGTCACCAAGACCTGCTGGTTGGTAGATGCCAAAGTCCCAAGTCATGTCGCTTTCACCCGCATCCAAAGACGTTCGGGTCGTCTTGCCAGTGACCGGATCACCGTCACTGTCAGATGCATCATCTGAGCCGCTGTTGTGTGTTGTTGGAACGTAATCCGTTGGCAATGTATCGATGACAAACTCAATTGAGTACACACCAGGGATCAGATCGGTGAAGATGTACTTCCCGTTAGAGTCCGTTGTTGTTGTACCGACCAAGTTGTCACTTTCGTCATACAGTTTGACGGTTACCCCTTCAACACCGGGTTCGCCGTCTGTTTGCAAGCCATCGTAATTGTTGTCATACCAGACCGTGTCACCAATTTCAGCAAGTTCAACAACCGTAATCACTTCTGGATCATGGTCATCTTCGTCGCCGCCTTCGCGACCGTTTTCATCGATAACGTCATTCTTCGGGTCACCGTCATTATCTGGGTCACCATCTGGCGTGCTATCTAGATCCACTGGTGGCGCATCGTCTGGGTTGTCGTCATCATCAGCCGAGTCAATTTCGGCAATGTTCGTCAAACTCCCCGTGACGTTTTCACCAATCGTCATTGTGACCGTGATCGTAACCTGATCATTGATTTGCAAGGCGTCAATTTCAAACGTCCCATCACCATTGTCTGTCACCGTCACAGCATTGCCATCTTCTGTTGCCGTAATATCGGCGGCATTGCTGCTCTTGTACGTCAACCCAACTGGCGGATGGTCGGTAACACCAATGCGGAAGGCATCCTTCTGCCCTTGGTTGTAGACCGTGATGTCAAACTTGACTTCACCACCCGGCACAAACGTCGTCTGGCCTGGGGTCAGTTTCTTATCTAACGCAAGATCGAATAATGGGATCTTGAGTGAGATTTCTTCTGGATCATGGTCGTCTTCGTCACCACCGTTCTTGCCATCTTCATCGGTTTCGTCGTCCTTCGGGTCACCATCGTTATCTGGATCATCATCTGGAACGCTGTCGATGTCAGTTGGCGGTTCATTGTCGGGATCTTCGTCGTCGTCAGCTTCGGTAATTTCAGCCACATTGACAATGCTTGTGCCTTCAAATTCGAAGTCAATTTCAAACGTCACATCGATGGCAACACTATCACCAGCAGGCAAGCTGTCAATGGTAAAGCTCATCAGACCGTCAGCGTTCGTTCCGTTGTCAGTTAGCACAACTGCATTGCCATTTTCGGTTTCCGTAACGTCTGTCGCATTGCTGCTTTTGTAGATCAGCGCTTCTGGACTGTGATCCATCACGCTAATTGCAAATGCATCGACCACGCCTTGGTTATAGACCGTAATGCGGAACGTGACATCGTCGCCGGGATTGATTTCATCAGCTTCGGTGACCAACTCTTTCTTGAGTGCCAAGTCAAAGTTGTAATAGAAGCCAAAGTCAATGGTCAGGTCAGATTGATTATCTGGCGTCACAGGATCATTGTTCGGATCTTCGCCAGTGGGTTCATCATTACCTAAGATGATGGTGCCAGACCAAACGTCGTCACCATGCGTTTCAGGGTCAATCCCATTATCGTTACTATCTAGCGTTTGTTGATCGTCACCAGTAGATGAACTATAACCATCCAATGGGCCCGGATTGCCATCGCCATCCACCCACTCTACTGCGGGAATAGAGACCACATATTGCCCTGCATCGAGCTCATCAAAGAGATACAAACCGTTTTCATCGGTGGTATCCATGGCAAGCATGTCTGCGTCATCAATCACGCCGTCTGCATTTAAGTCATCTGGCTGACCATCACCATCTGCGTCTTGCCAAAGCTCAACCCAGATACCTTCCAACAACGGTTCGCCTTCATCAATAACGCCGTTGTTATTGCTGTCTTCCCAGACTTGGTTCCCCAAGCTGTAGACCGGCACAAACCCAAAGTCGATGGTGAGATTTTCATTTTCATCACGCGTGTTGACATCGTTGTCTGGATTTTCCAGCGTTGGTTCACCGTCACCCAGCGTGATGGTCTCAGACAAGACCGCTTCACCAATGGTGGCCGGATCAATCCCGTTGTCATTGTTGTCGCTATCGTCTGCCGTCGCATCAGTTGAAGAACGATGCCCTGCTAGCGGCCCCGGTGTGCCGTTGTCATCCCACTCTACTGCTGGAATGCTGACAATGTAGTCACCTTGTGGCAAGTAATCAAACAGATACAGGCCATTTTCATCGGTCGTGTCCATGGCGAGCATGTCAGCGTCGTCAATGACACCATCGTCATTCAAGTCGTCTGGTTGACCGTCGCCATCTGCGTCTTGCCACAGTTCAACCCAGATGCCTTCCAAGAAAGTTTCATCTGCGTCAATTTGGCCGTTGTCGTTGCTATCTAACCAGACTTGGTTCCCTATTGAATAGGTTGGGATGAAGCCAAAGTCGACCGTCAAGTTTTCATCGTTATCTGGTGTGATCAGATCATTGTCTGGATCTTCACCAGTCGGTTCGCCATCGCCCAAGATCACTGGACCAGAGAACACGTCTTCACCTGGGGTCTCAGGGTCAATGCCATTGTCATTATTGTCAGTGTCACTTTGATCATCACCCGGTGTTGACACCATGCCGGCCAACGGGCCTGGGTCACCATTTTCATCGACCCACTCCACCGCTGGAATTGAAACCACGTAGGTCCCAGCAGGCAGGTCTTCAAAGAGATACAGGCCATCTTCGTCGGTCGTGTCCATGGCCAGCATGTCGTTTTCATCAATGACACCGTCGTCATTCAAGTCATCAGGTTGGCCGTCAGCATCAGCATCTTGCCAGAGTTCAACCCAGATGCCTTCCAACAACGGTTCACCGTCATCAATGAGACCGTCTTCGTTGGTGTCTTCCCAGACTTGGTTGCCCAAGCTGTACAGTGGCGTCACGGTTACCGGCGCAGGATCATGATCGTCCTCGTCACCGCCATTTTTACCGTCTTCGTCAATGACATCGTCGTCATCAAGATCATCCGTTTCTTCATCTTGATTGAAGTTGGTGTCATCTGGCGTGCTATCCACATCGACTGCCGTTGGACCGCCGTCTGTGCGTGAGGCATCGCTGATTTCTGCCCAGTTGATGATGCTAGTGCCTTCAAATGTAGGCGCAATAGTCAAGGTGAGTTCGAATGTCACGCTGTCACCAACGGCAATCGTGTCGATTTCAAACGTGCCGTCACCATTGTCAGTCACCACAGTGGCCGCACTGTTAGCAGACTCAGTCACGGTGGCCGCGTTTGAGCTGGTGTAGCTCATGCCAGTTGGGACATAGTCAATGATGTCAATGTCATAAGCGTCCACATCACCTTGGTTGACCACAGTAATGCTGAACGTCACTGGATCACCACGATTGACTTCGCCGGTTGTGACCAGCGCTTTACTCAGCGCAAGGTCGAAACGGGTCACATCAATTTGCGCTGGGTCATGATCATCTTCGTCACCACCGTTCTTGCCGTCTTCATCTACAACGTTATCGTCATCAAGATCATCGGTTTCTTCGGGGGTATTGAAGTTTTCATTGTCCGGGGTACTGTCAACGTCTTCACGGGTTGGACCGTCAGGCACATCTGATGCATCTGAGATTTCAGCCCAGTTGATCAATGAATTCCCTTCAAAGTCATCGTCGATATCTAAGGAAATGTCAAAGCTGACGTCATCATGATGTGGCAAGCTGTCAATGTAGAACGTACCATCGCCATTTTTGACAAGGTTTACAAACGCCCCATTGGTCGTTTCCAGCTCCCAATTTTCAACTTCGCCCAAGTTTGCATAGGTCATGCCAGCCGGAATGAAGTCAATGATGTCAATGTCATACGCATTCAAGGTGCCTTGATTGATGACATTGATGGTGTAGTGCACTGGATCACCCGGACTAAATGGACCTTCACCGATCACGACCTTGGTCAGCGCCAAGTCGAAGATTTGCGTCACCGTAACTGGCGCTGGGTCATGATCGTCTTCGTCACCGCCGTTCTTGCCGTCTTCATCAATGACGCCGTCATCATCAAGATCGTTTGTTTCTTCATCTTGATTGAAGTTCGTGTCGTCTGGGGTGCTGTCAACATCTGGTCGCGTTGGGTCGCCATCGACATCAGTACCGTCACTAATTTCCGCCCAGTTGATAATTTCTGTGCCTTGGAAGTCAGGATCGATAATGAGTTCAATGTCAAAGCTGACGCTATCGCTCGCTACAAGCGAATCGATGGTGAACGTACCGTCGTCATTGTTGGTGAATCCAATTGTGTCCAATCCGGCAGTTGTTAGGTTACCTGTAGCTGTGCTATTGGTCGCGCTATAGGTCATGTCAGTTGGGATGTAATCCACAACATCAATGTCGTAAGCGGTTACATCACCTTGGTTGTGAACCGTAATCGTAAAGACGACTGGATCTCCCTGCATGACTGTGCCTGCTGTGCTGAGCACCTTGTCTAGCGCTAAGTCAAACGTCGTGACTGTAATCTGAGCCGGATCATGATCGTCTTCATCGCCACCAGCTTTCCCGTTTTCATCGATGACATCGTCATCATCTAAATCATCGGTTTCTTGATCTTGATTGAAGTTGGTCGCATCTGGCGTGCTGTCCACGTCAGTGGTGGTTGTGCCACCATCAGTGTCAGTTGCATCGCTAATTTCCGCCCAATTGGTAATTGTGCCACCGGGGAACGTATCAGAGATGATGAGTTCAATCTCAAAGCTGACGCTATCGTCTTTGGCAAGCTCATCAATTGTGAAAGTGCCATCATCATTATTGGTGAACCCTACGGTTGCCAATCCTGCTGTCGTCAAGGTACCTGTCGCACTGCTATTAGTAGCGCTGTAAGTCATGTCAGTTGGGATGTAATCTACAACATCAATGTCGTAAGCATCCAGAGTGCCTTGGTTATGGACGGTAATCGTGAAGACGACTGGATCACTCGGCGCAAATGGACCGGCACTTGTAAGCGCCTTGTCTAGCGCAAGGTCAAAGGTTTGCGTTACTGTAACTGGGGCTGGGTCATGGTCGTCTTCATCCCCGCCATTCTTGCCGTCTTCATTGATAACATCATCGTCATCCAGATCATCGGTTTCTTCAGTTTGATTGAAGTTCGTATCATCTGGCGTGCTGTCGACATCGGTTGTGGTCGTGCCACCATCGGTGTCAGTTGCATCGCTAATTTCCGCCCAGTTGATAATTTCTGTGCCTTGGAAATCATTAGAGATCGTAAGCTCAATGTCGAAGCTAACGCTGTCAGCGGCCACAAGCTCATCGATGGTGAAGGTGCCATCGTCGTTATTGGTGAAGCCTACGGTTGCCAATCCGGCAGTCGTTAGGTTGCCGGTAGCCGTGCTATTGGTCGCGCTATAAGTCATGTCTGTTGGGATGTAATCCACAATATCAATGTCAAACGCATCGACATCACCTTGGTTATAAACAGTGATGGTAAAGACCACTGGGTCACCCGGTGCAACAGTGCCAACTGTGGTCAGCGCCTTTTCTAGTGCAAGGTCAAAGGTTGTAACCGTAATTTGAGCCGGATCATGATCATCTTCATCACCGCCGCTCTTACCGTTTTCATCAATGATGTCGTCATCATCTAAGTCATCGGTTTCTTCGGTTTGATTGAAATTCGTGGCATCTGGCGTACTGTCAACATCAGTCGTGGTTGTGCCGCCATCGGTATCCGTACCATCGCTGATTTCTGCCCAGTTCGTAATCGTGCCGCCTGGGAACGTCCCAGAGATGATGAGTTCAATATCAAAGCTGACGCTATCG